>NZ_SMKY01000100.1 GCF_004349235.1 Actinomadura darangshiensis
CCCGCAGCAACCGCCCCCGATCCCCAGCCGCCAAGTCCCGCCACGAAGGAAAAACCCGCCGACCCCGCGCAACAGCCGCATCGACCTCCTCACCCGACGCAAGCCGAACCCGCTCGACGATCTCCTCGGTAGCCGGATTCACGACATCGAACTCGTCACCCATGTCCCCTCGATTTCCGCACACCGGCCGCAGAAGGCCGCACCCCGGACGCACTCACCTCAGCCACCGCCGCAACCACGCGACAACCTGGGCCACCGCGATCGCGTCCGAAGGCAGGTTTCGAGCCTGCGAGAAACCTGATCGCGCAGCGAGCCGCAAGGCGAGCCGGAGCGATGCAGCGATCGCCGCGTTTCTCGACGATGGAGGGCCGCCAGGCCCGAAGGAGGAGAGAAAGGCCATAATTACAGCCGTTCGAAGCCGCGGTACATCTCCCAGTCCGTGACCGCTCGGTCGTAGGCGTCCAGCTCCACGCGTGCGTAGTTGGTGTAGTGCTCGACGACCTCCTTTCCGAACGCGTCCAGGGCCAGGGAGCTGCGGCCCCAGTCGGCGGCGGCGTCGCGGAGGGTGCCCACGACGGTGCCGGCGTCGGTCGTGTAGGCGTTGCCCACGAAGGGCTCCTCCAGCGGCAGCTCGTTCTCGATGCCGTGCAGCCCGGACGCGATCATCGCGGCGACGGCCAGGTACGGGTTGACGTCGCCGCCCGGTACGCGGTTCTCGATGCGCAGGCCGGGCCCGTGCCCGACGAGCCGCAGCGCGCAGGTCCGGTTGTCGACGCCCCACTTGATCGCGGTCGGGGCGAACGAGCCGGCCGCGTAGCGCTTGTAGGAGTTGATGTTGGGCGCGTACAGCAGGGTGAAGTCGCGCAGGCACGCCTGCTGGCCCGCGATGAAGTGCTCCCCGAGAGAGGAGAGCCCGTTCGGCCCGGACCCGGCCAGGACCGGCGTCCCGTCCAGGGCGCGCAGGGACAGGTGGACGTGGCAGGAGTTGCCCTCCCGCTCGTTCGGCTTGGCCATGAACGTGATCGACATGCCCTCCTGGGCGGCGATCTCCTTGGCCCCTGTCTTGTAGAGGACGTGGTTGTCGCACGTCCGCAGCGCCTCGTCGAAGCGGAACGCGATCTCGTGCTGGCCGAGGTTGCATTCCCCCTTGGCCGACTCCACGTACATGCCGGCGCCGGTCATGCCGTTGCGGATCCGGCGCAGCAGTGGTTCGACGCGGGCGCCCCCGAGCAGCGAGTAGTCCACGTTGTACTGGTTGGCCGGGGTGAGGTTCCGGTACGCCTTGTTCCAGGCGTCCTCGTAGGAGTCCTTGTAGACGACGAACTCCAGTTCCGTCCCGACGTAGGCGCCCCAGCCCCGCTCGGCGAGCCTGGCGAGCTGGCGCCGCAGGATCTGCCGGGGCGAGGGCGCCACGTCGAGGCCCTCTTCGGAGACGATGTCCGCGTGGACGAGCGCCGCGCCCTCCTGCCAGGGGATCCGGCGGAGCGTGCCGAGGTCGGGACGCATCACGAAGTCGCCGTAGCCGGTGTCCCAGGACGACATGTCGTAGCCGTCCACCGTGTTCATGTCGACGTCCACGGCCAGCAGGTAGTTGCAGCCGTCCGAGCCGTGCCCGGCGACCTCCTCCAGGAAGAAGCGGGACGAGAGCCGCTTGCCCTGGAGGCGGCCCTGCATGTCGGTGATGGCGACGATCACGGTGTCGATCCGGCCCGCCGCCGCGTCCTCGCGCAGCTCGTCGAGGGTGAGCGATGTGGTCACGCGCGCTCTCCTAACCGAAGGCTCCTAGCCGAGCGACTGGAGTTCCTTCTCGATGGCGGCCAGTTCCGCGGCGCTGCCCTGCACCTTGGGGCCCTTGAACCACTTGCGGGCCGACAGCACCCACCACAGCCCGGCGCCGCCGAGGACGACCAGGATCGCGACCGGCGAGTAGTTGAACGAGTCCTTGGTGATCGGGTTCGCGGGCGGCAGCATGAAGACGACCGACACGAACAGGACCCAGACGACGGCCAGTGTCCCGATGGGTCTGCTCCAGCGGCCGAGGTTCCACGGCCCGGCCTTGAAGTCGTCGCCCTGCCGCAGCCGCAGGAACGTCGGGATCACGTAGGCGATGTAGAGGCCGATGACCGCGACGGACGTGACGGCCAGGTAGGCGGTGAGGTTCCAGATCGCGGGCAGCGCCAGGACGAAGGCGCCCCCGGCGGCCAGCCAGATCGCGTTGGTGGGCGTGCGGCTGCGCTTGTTGATGCGGTGCCAGAAGGACGAGAACGGCAGCGCCCCGTCCCGCGAGAACGCGTAGATCATCCGGGAGTTGGCCGTCACCGACGACATCCCGCAGAAGAACTGCGCGCCGAACGACACGAGGATCAGCAGCTTGCCGGTCGTGTCGCCGGTCGCCGCGATGAAGACCTCGGCCGGTCCGCCCTCGACGGCCTTGCCGTAGTCCTGGATGGCGAACGTCACGCCGAGCAGCAGGATCCAGCCGGCCACGACCGAGATCAGCACCGAGTTCACGATGCCGCGCGGCCCGGACCGCGCCGCGTCGTGCGTCTCCTCCGTCATGTGGGCGGACGCGTCGTACCCGGTGAGCGTGTACTGCGACAGCAGCAGGCCGATCAGCGCCGCGTAGAACCCGTACTGCCAGCCGGTCTCGTTCACGAACTCGGTGAACACGAACCCGGCCGACTGGTGGTGGGACGGCTTGAGCGCCAGCACCCCGACGACGATCGCGACGCCGGCGACGTGCCACCACACGCTGACGCTGCTCAGCAGCGACACGATCTTGACGCCGAACTGGTTCAGGAGCGCGTGCACGACCAGCAGGATCGCGAACAGCGTGAAGGTGTGGCCGAGCGACACGTCGAACCCGAACTGCAGGTCGAGCAGGGGGTTCAGGAACGCGGCGGAGCCGTAGACGATCGCCGCCGTCACGGCGACCTGGCCGATGAAGTTGAACCAGCCCGTGAACCACGACCAGGCGGGGCCGTTCCTCCTGGCCAGCTTGGCGGACCAGTAGTACAGGCCGCCCGCGGTCGGGTAGCTGGAGCAGACCTCGGCCATCGCGAGCGCGACGAGCAGCGTCATGGCGCCGACGCCGAGCCAGCCCCACGTGATGACGACGGGTCCGCCGCCCTTGAGGCCGATCGTGTAGGACGTCAGGCAGCCGCTCAGCACCGAGATGATGGTGAACGAGACCGCGAAGTTGGAGAAACCGGACATGGACCGGCTGAGCTCCTGGGCGTAGCCCAGCTCGTGCAGCCGTTTCTCGTCGTCGGACATGGGGTCGGGGCCGGCGGAAGCCTTGTGCTCGTCGAGGCTCACGAGCACCTCCTCGTCCAGGGGGGGTGGTGCCGCCCTTAATGGGCTAACAACAGACCATTAAGGTTTGGGACGGCGCTCCCGTCAAGACCCAGAATGCGACGAAACCCACCTGTAACGTGGAACTTTCCAGTCCCCCCGCGGCCCGAAGGACGGTCATGCCCGAGCCGGACCCGGTTCTGCCCGACCTCGCCGCGAACGCGGTGTTCCGTCCCGTCCGGACCGGCAACGCCTTCGAGGAGACCGTCGAGCGGCTCCTCCAGGCGATCAAGCTCGGCGTCGTCGACCGCGGCGAGCGGCTCCCGCCCGAACGCGAGCTGGCGCCGCTGCTCGGCGTCAGCCGGGTCACCCTGCGCGAGGCGATCCGGGCCGTCCAGCAGGAGGGGTACGTCGAGTCCCGCCGGGGGCGGTTCGGCGGGACGTTCGTCACCTACCGGCGCCCGAAGCCCCGCCAGGCCGACCTCAAGCGCGCCCTGGCCCAGATGGGCGATGACCTGAACGACACACTGACGTTCCGCATGGCCGTGGAGACGGGCGCCGCCCAGATACTCGCGACGACCCCCCTCCCCGAGGCGCAGCGCGACCTGCTGCGCACCCGGCTGGCCGAGCTGGACGCCGCCGGCCCGGACGCCTACCGCCGCCTCGACACCCTCTTCCACCTGACGATCGCCGAGATGACCGGGTCGGCGCTGCTGTCGGCGGCCTGCGCGGACGCCCGGATGCGGGTGACCGACCTGCTCAACGCCATCCCCGTCCTCGGCCCGAACATCGAGCACGCGTCCTTCCAGCACGCCGCGATCGTCGGCGCCGTCCTCGCCGGCGACCCGGAGGCCGCGCGCCGCGCCGTCGCCGAGCACCTGGAGGGCACGGCCGCCCTCCTGCGCGGGTTCCTCGGTTAGTTTCGCCCACCTGTTCGAACGATGTGCACTAGGTTCGTGTCATGTCACGGACGGGAACGGATGGGGAGCCGAGTGTCACTCGGTACACCTACCGTCTCCGGCTGTCCGGCCGTGCTGAGCCGGCTTTGTTGCGGGAGTGGGATCGGTGCCGCTGGGTGTGGAACCAGTGTGTGGTGGAGTCCCGCGCCGCCTACCGTGCGGGGGAGGAGATCGAGCCGTCGTCGGTGCGGGTGTACCGCGACAGCCTCGGCCACTGGTACGCCTCCTTCGTCGTCCCTTCCCAAGTTGAGCCGCTGCCCGCCACCGGTAGGGCGGTCGGGGCGGACTGGGGCGTCAAGGAACTGGCCACCACCAGCAACGACGCCCACGACCTCCCGCACCCGCAGCACGGCAGGAAGGCGGCCGCCCAGCTGGCCCGGTATCAGCGGCAGATGGCCCGCCGCCGTACCCCGAAAGGCTCGCCTGGGTCCAAGGGGTACCGCGATGCGCGGAGGCGGGCCGCCAAGGCCCACGGACAGGTTGCCCGGCGACGCCAGGACGACGCCCGCAAATGGGCCAAGAAACTCGTCCGCCGCGACGTCCGGCTGGTGCACCCCGCGCACACCACCATGGACTGCGGGCATTGCGGAGCGAGAGCCAAGCACGCGCTGCCGCTGTCGGAACGCACTTACACCTGCACCGCGTGCGGAGCCGTCTCACCCAGGGACAAGAACTCCGCGCGTGTGATGCTGCTCCGGGCGGGTCTGAACCCGGACGGTGCCGATGGCGTAAGACCTTCTGTTCCCGCCGGGTCAGAAGGCGGCCTGAGCCGTGAATCCCCGCACGTCTCATGGCGGGAGGGATCCCAACGTTCTCTCCCTTCAGAGAGGGGAGAGGTCAAGTACTCTGAGTTGACCGCTGGAGATCGCCGGGCACGCACGGGCACGATGGAGGAGCACGACGCATGGTCTACTACCTGGCTGGGGCGTTGATCCTCTTCCTCGGCCTGCTGGTGTCGATCGCGCTGCACGAACTCGGGCACTTCTCGTTCGCCAAGCTCTTCAGAGTGCGGACGCCCCAGTTCATGGTCGGTTTCGGGCCGACGATGTGGTCACGGCACAAGGGCGAGACCGAGTACGGCGTCAAGTGGATCCCGCTCGGCGGCTACATCCGCATGATCGGGATGCTGCCGCCGCGCAAGGGCGACGCGCCAGGCCAGGTCCGGTCGATCCGTTCCGGCCCGTGGCAGGGGCTCATCGACTCGGCGCGCGGCGCGGCGCTGGAGGAGGTCCGGCCGGGCGACGAGGACCGCGTCTTCTACTCCAAGAAGTGGTGGCAGAAGCTGCTGATCATGTCCGGCGGGCCGGTGATGAACCTGCTCCTGGCCGTGCTGTTCTTCGCGATCCTGCTGATGGGCATCGGCACGCCGCAGGCGCAGCCGGTGATCAAGGAGGTCGCCCAGTGCATGGTGCCCGCGAGCGCCAAGGTCACCACGTGCCCGGCGAACGCGGCGCCGACGCCCGCCGAGCAGGTCAAGCTCCAGGCCGGTGACCGGATCGTGGCCTTCGACGGCAAGAAGATCGGCGACTACGAGCAGCTGCAGAAGCTGATCCGCGGGGAGGGCGGGCACACCGTCCCGATGACCGTCCGGCGGGACGGCGCGGACGTGCGGCTGAACGTCCCGATCACCCGCAACCAGATGTACGACCTGGACGACCAGGACAAGGTCGTCACCGTCGGCTTCCTCGGCATCACGCCCACCAGCGCGATCGAACGCCAGGGCCCGGGCGCGGTCGTCAGCACGATGGGCGACCTGACCTCCCGCACCGTGGGCGCGCTGCTGCGGATGCCGCAGAAGATGGTCGGCGTCTGGAACGCGGCGTTCGGCGGTGAGGAGCGCGACCCGAACGGCCCGATCGGCGTCGTCGGCGTCAGCCGGATCGGCGGCGAGGTCGCCGCGTCCGACGACTTCACCGGGACGCAGAAGGTCTCCTTCTTCGTGATGCTGCTCGGCTCGCTGAACCTCGCGGTCGGGCTGTTCAACCTCGTCCCGCTGCTGCCGCTGGACGGCGGGCACATCGCCGGCGCCCTGCTGGAGGCGGTCAAGAAGCTGTTCGCCCGGATGTTCCGCCGCCCCGACCCCGGCTATGTGGACGTCGCCAAGGCGCTGCCGGTGACATACGTGATGGCGGTCGTCCTGATCGTCATGGGCGGGCTGCTCATCTACGCCGACCTGTTCAACCCCATCCGCGTCACGGGTTAGCGGGGCTCATGGGAGGTCGGGCATGTCGCCCGTCTTCAGGAAGCCGTTCAGCGCGGCCAGGTAGGGCGCGATCTCCAGGCCCTGCCCCGCCAGCCACGCGTCCGACCCGTAGGTGCCCCGGTACCGTTCCCCGCCGTCGCAGATCAGCGTGACGACGCTGCCGCGCTCGCCGCGCGCCCGCATCCGCGCGATCAGCTCCGCCGCGCCCCACATGTTGGTGCCGGTGGAGCCGCCGACGTCCCGGCCGCTGACCTCGTGCGTCCAGCGCATCGCCGCGACGGACGCCGCGTCCGGCACCTGGATCATCCGGTCGATCACCGTCGGCAGGAAGGACGGCTCGACCCGCGGCCGGCCGATGCCCTCGATGCGGGAGCCGGCCGCCGTCCGCTCCGGGTCGCCGTCGGCGAACGAGCCGTGGAACGCCGAGCCCTCCGGGTCGACGACCGCGAGCCGCGTCTGGAACATGCGGTAGCGGGCGTACCGGCCGATCGTCGCGGACGTCCCGCCGGTGCCCGCGCCCACCACGACCCAGGACGGCTCCGGGAACCGCTCCAGCCGCATCTGCTCGAAGATCGACTCGGCGATGTTGTTGTTGCCGCGCCAGTCCGTGGCCCGTTCGGCATAGGTGAACTGGTCCATGAAATGGCCGTTGCACGCCGCCGCGAGCCGCCGCGACTCGTCGTAGATCGAGGACGGGTCGTCCACCAGGTGGCTGCGGCCCCCGTAGAACTCGATCAGCTGGATCTTCTCCGGGCTGGTGGAGGCGGGCATGACCGCGGTGAACGGCAGGCCGAGCAGCCGCGCGAAGTACGCCTCCGACACCGCCGTCGACCCGCTGGACGCCTCGATGATCGTGCTGTCCCGGCGGATCCAGCCGTTCGCCAGCCCGTACAGGAACAGCGACCGCGCCAGCCGGTGCTTCAGCGACCCGGTCGGGTGGACGGACTCGTCCTTCAGGTACAGGTCGATGCCCCACTCCGGCGGCAGCGGGAACACGTGCAGGTGCGTGTCGGCGCTGCGGTTGGCGTCGGCGTCGACCAGCCGGATCGCCTCGGCGATCCACGCCCGGTCCCCGGGATCGCAGCGGTCCACGATGCGGCTCACGGCGGTTTTCTCCTCGGGTCGTCGTCGATCGGCCGGGTCCCACGATATCCGCGCACGTCACCGTGCATCATGGAGGCAGCGGGGGGCAGATGATCGAGATGTTCGACGAGCGCATCGTGGCGACCGGGCGGCTGCCGCTGTTCGGTTTCTTCGTCGCGTTCATGATCACGTTCGTGCTGACGCGGGTGAACGTCCGGCTGATCCGCGCGAACGTGCGCTGGTGGTTCCGGAACGTGACGGCCGGCGACCTGCACATCCACCACGTCGTGTTCGGCGTGGTGCTGATGCTGCTGGGCGGTGTCGCGGCTCTCGCCGTCCCGGAGGCCTACGTCGGCCTCAACGTGGCGGCGGCCGTCGTGTTCGGCATGGGCTCCGCCCTCGTGCTGGACGAGTTCGCGCTGATCCTGCACCTCAGCGACGTCTACTGGACGGAGAAGGGCCGCGCGTCCCTGGACGCCGTGTTCGTCGCCATCGCGGTGACCGGGCTGCTCCTGCTCGGCATCCGCCCGCTCGGCTACGAGGGCATCGCGCCCGACCCGGGCACCGGCATCCTGACGCGCGTCTATGTCGCGTCCCTCGTCGTCAACCTCGTCTTCGCCGTGATCACGCTCCTCAAGGGCAAGATCTGGACGGGCCTCATCGGCCTGTTCGTGCCCGCCCTGCTGATCATCGGCGCGGTCCGGGTGGCGCGGCCCGGCTCGCCCTGGTCGCGCTGGCGCTACGACCCGGAGTCGCGCCGCTACCAGCGGGCCGTCCGGCGGGAGAGGAGGCTCCGCCGGCCGCTCATCCAGGCCAAGATCTGGGTGCAGGAGTTCATCGCGGGACGGCACGACCTCATCCCGCCGGAGCTGCTGCAGCGCCGCAACGAGGCCGCCGAGCGCGCCCGCCGCCGCAAGCTGGCGCGGGCCGAGCGCCGCGCCGCCGCCCGCGCCGACCGCAGGGCCGAACGCGGGTGGGAACGCCGGGCCGAGCGCAGGGCCGCGCGCCGCGCGTCGGCCCGGGCCGAACGGGAGTCCGCCGCCCGCGAGGAACGCAATGCCGCGGCCCGCGCCCATCGCGACGCCGCGGCGCGTGCGCGCCGCCGTACCCTGGCCCGCGTCCGCGGCGGGACCGGTTCCCGCATCCGCAACCGCGCCGCGTCGCTGCGCCGGGCCCGCCGGATGGAGCAGGAGGAGGAACCGCCGCCCGGCTCCGACCGCAGCCGGGCCGCTAGTCCATGACGGGGGCCACGGCCCGGACGGTGTCGATCGTGTCGGCCTCGGCGGCGGACTTGTCGGGCCGGTACCGCAGGACCCGCGCGAACCGCAGCGCGATGCCGCCCGGGTAGCGGGGGCTGTGCTGGACGCCGTCGAACGCGATCTCCACGACCAGCTCGGGGCGGACGTGCACGACCCAGTCGCCCTCCCGCACGGCCAGCTCGCGGAGCTTCTTCGTCTGCCAGGCCAGCAGCTCGTCGGTGAGGCCCTTGAACGTCTTGCCGAGCATGACGAACCCGCCGGTCTCGGGGTCGCGGGCGCCGAGGTGCAGGTTGGACAGCAGCCCCTGGCGGCGGCCGTGCCCCCACTCGACGGCGAGGACGACGAGGTCGAGGGTGTGCCGCGGCTTGACCTTGATCCACCCGGCGCCGCGCCGCCCGGCCGTGTACGGGCTGTCGAGCGACTTGACCACCACGCCTTCGTGCCCGCGCGCGACGGCCTCGTCGAACACCTCCTTGGCGCGCTCGGGATCGCCGGTCACCACCCGCGGCATCCGCAGCACCTCCGGCACGACCCGCGCCAGCGCCGCGTTCCGCTCGGCCCCGGGAGCGTCCAGCAGGTCGCCGCCCCGACCGGTGCCGGCGGGATTCCCTGGGGCGGCGTGCTCCTGGACGCCGTCCGCAGAGCCTTCGGCCGGGCTGGTGGCGGCCGGGCGCTTTGAGTCGGAGTTGCCCGCGGTTGGCGCGCCTTGAGCGGGGCTCGCGGAGGCAGAGCCATCGGGAGGGTCTTCTTCCAGGTACAGGACGTCGAAGAGGAAGACGCTCAGCGGGACCGGCTCGGTGTTCTTCGCGGTGCGCGTCGCGGTGCGGGCCGCGGTCACCTGGAACGCGTGGGGGCGTCCGTCCGGCCGGAGGGCGATCAGCTCGCCGTCGAACACGGCCGCGCGGACGGGCAGCCCCCGCACCGCCTCGACGACCTCGGGCAGCCGGGAGGTGATCTCGTCGAGCGTGCGGGTGAACACCCGGACCTCGCCCTCGGACACGTGCACCTGCGCGCGGATGCCGTCGAGCTTCCATTCGACGGCCGCCTCCGCCTTGAGCTTGCCGAACGCTGCGTCGGTGGACGGCGCCGACGCCGCGAGCATCGGCTTGACGGGGCGCCCGACCTCGAGGGTGAACCGGCGCAGCCCGTCGACGCCCTCCGCGAGTGCCGCGGTGGCGACGGGGCCGAGCGAACCACGCAGCATGAACGCGCGCCGCACCTCCGCGGACGGCACCCCGGCCGCCGCCGCGATCGCCTCCGCCATCACCCCGTCGAGCGCGCCCTGGCGCAGTTCGCCCGCCAGCAGCCTGATGAGGAAGCCCTGCTCGGCATGGGTGGCGCGCCCCATCAGCGCCGCGACCAGCTCGCGCCGCCGCGCGACCGAGCCCGCCCCGGAGACGGCGCCGATCTCGGTGAACGCCGCGTCGACCTCCGGAACGGTCAGCGACGGCTCGGCGGCCGGCGGCGGGACGTCCCGGAGCGAGGCGTACCCGACCCCGATCTGCCGCTGCGGCAGCTCACCGGACAGGTAGGCGACCACGGTCGCGGCCTCGCCCGGTTCCGCCGCGCGCAGGCAATCCGCGAGTGCGGACACCTTGGCCTTGCGGCCCGGCGTGCCCGCCACCGCCTCCGACGTCCGCGCGATCTCCGCTATCAGCACACCCTCATTGTGTCCACGCGGTCTGACAATAGGCACCGCCCGGGGGCCTGGTCAGGGAGGGCGGGCCTGACTTACGTTGGCCTGAGGACGGGACCGAGACGGGGAGTGAGGAGCGGGCGTGGGTCTTCAGCGTCCGGTCGAGCCGTTCCACCGGCCGTACTCCCCGCCGGAGCCGCCGGCCCCGGCGCGCAGGCCGAAGCGGCTGCTCGCGCTGCTGGTGGCGGCCGCCGCGGTCGCCGCCGCGGTGGTGGCGGTGTTCCTGGTGGCGCCCGGTGAGCGCAACGGCGGTACGGACAAGGCGTCCGTGAGACCGCAGATGAGCATGTCGCCGTCGCAGCGGATCGTGACGGCGCTTCCGGCCGCGTGCGGGACGGTCTCGCCGCGGACCGTCGCCAGGAGCGTCCCGAAGGCGACGAGGCGGCAGAACGCGAACTCGACGCTCAGCACGTGCACCTACACCGCGACCGGCTCGGCGTACCGCTGGCTGCGGGTGGAGACGCACCTGTACGCGCCCGCCGACACGAGGACGCCGGTTCGCGACGCCGAGGGCTACTACGACGCCCAGTGGGCCGACGCGCACGATGCTCCGCTCGCCCGCACCATCACCCTGGAGCGTGCGCCGGGCATCGGGGACGAGGCATACCGCTGGTTCAGGGCCGACGAGGGCCGGCCTGCGGTGATCGGGCAGGTCACGGCCAGGACCCGCAACACGGTCCTGACCGTCAGCTACAGCGAGCGGGCGCCCGCCAAGGCCCGGCAGGACGCACGGGAGCGCGCCTGCCTCGACGCGGCCACCGCCGCCGCCCGCGAAGTGCTCACCGCGCTAAATCATTTCTGACCTGAATCGGCCGATCATGGCATATTCACTGTCAATAGCTTCTATGGTGTTCGGGGTAAAGGGGAGGGAGTGCGCCGATCGAGCTCCCGCGCCAGGCCTCATGATCGGCGCACTGGTAGTGCCTGGGGAGGAGGAGGTCGACGCCGTGACCATGCCATCGGTAGGAGTGTCCTGGGTGAGGTGACACCCAGGTCAGCAGCAGGAAACGGTCGACGGGCCGCGGAGTGGACCCCGCTCCGCGGCCCTTTCGCATACCGGCGCCAGGACCAACCGGCCCCAATTCCGAAGCATTTTCTAATAACCGCTTCGACGTCAAGATAAATGGCCGCGAAGTAGAACCGGTTACCGTTCCAGCAGCCCCGCGCGAACCCACACGTCACGCGCCCGCCCGTCCAGGAAACCGATCTCGTCGAAGAACGCGGTGCACTTGCGGAACGACCACGCCATCGTCGCGCGGCGGTGCGGGTCGCGCGCCGCGACGCGGCGCGCGAGCTTCGCCATCCGCCGCCGGACCGCGGGGATCTCGGCGACCAGCCGCTTCAACTCCTCCCGCGCGTACCTGATGTGCGCGCCTCCTCGATCACGCGGATCCGGGTGACCTGCCCGTTCTTCATTCTTCTGCCGACCGGCTGTCGGTGGGGGCGGCTATCCTGGCGACAGGCCGCGGACGGAAGGGCGTCGCATGGGTGCACAGCGTCATGGGAACGATGAGCCGATCATCCCCCAGCCGGAACTGACTCCTTCCGCTCTCCGCCAGGCGGTGGCGATCGTGGCGCCGTCACGGCTCGACGAGTTCCTTGACGACTTGGAGCGGGCCGTCGCGGAGGCCGTTGACCAGGGCAGCATCATCCCCATCCGCGTCTTCTACGTGACGTGGGCGGAGTTCGTGGAGATCGAGCGGCACCCGGAGACCGCTCGTCGTCTCCACGAGGCCGAACGGGCCATGGCGAGCTACGACGACGAGGTCCGGGATCGGGCCGTTCGAGAGATCAGCGACATCGCGCGCGCGGCCGGTCAAGCGGTCGCCGGTGAGTGACTGGACGTGGGTGACCGCGTCGGATGGCCTGCTGGACGGGCTGCCGTCCGAGGCGATCAAGGAACTCGACCTTCTTGCCAGTGAGCTGGCGGAACGAGACTCGATGCTCTTTCCTGACGGGCCGCAGCACACCGGCGACATCCCCGGACTCCGAAGACAACACCGGGGGCCGCTCATCATCACCTACCTCTCGGATGTGCGTGCCGAACGGATCGTCGTCGTTCGGATCGTTTGGCTCGCATGATCCGGGACGCTAGCCGCGGGCGGGGATCCTGGCCAGGAGGCGCAGGGAGGCGGGGGACACCCTGGACAGGGTGTGCAGGAGGTGGCCCTCGAAGTTGACGGGGACCACGGGCTTGTTCTTGATGATGGCGTGGACGACCCGCTCGGCGACCTTCTCCGGCGGGTAGTTGCGCAGCTTGATGGCCTTCTGGCCGCGGGTGCGCAGGCGTTCGGTGGTGGCGTCGTCGCCCTCGACGAAGGTCCCGTGGTCGACGAGGTCGGTGCTGACGAAGCCCGGGCAGACGGCGGTGACGCCGATGCGGGAGCCGGCCAGCTCGGCGCGCAGGCATTCGCTGAGCATGAGGACGGCGGCCTTCGTCGTGCAGTAGGCGGGCATCGCGCGCCACGGGGAGAACGCGGCGGCGGAGGCGATGTTCACGATGTGGCCGCCGAAGTTCGGCTTGTCGGGCTTGTTCGGAAGGGCGTTGACGCGGTCGCGCATCTGGCCGCCGAACAGGCGGCAGCCGTGGATGACGCCCCAGAGGTTCACGCCGAGGATGTTCTCCCAGTCCTCCACACCGGTGTCGAGGAAGGAGCCGGCGACCGCGATGCCCGCGTTGTTGACCACGATGTCCGGGACGCGGTGCGCCTCCTTCACCTCGGCGGCGAAGGTCTCCATCGCCGCCCGGTCGGCCACGTCCACCTGGTAGGCGGTGCCGCCCGCGCCGAGCGTCTTGGCGAGGGTGACGGTCCGCTCGGCGGCGGGCAGGTCGATGTCCGCCGCGACGACGCTCGCGCCGCTCTCGGCCAGCCGGAGGGCGATGGCCCGGCCGATGCCGTTGCCGGCTCCGGTGACGACGGCGAGCGCTCCATCGAAATGCGCGAGTGGCATCGGGACCTCCGAGGTGTGCGGACGAGGTGTGCGGATCGAGTGATCCAAACGTACTCAGCCCGTGGCGGCCTCGGTGATGACGGCGTCGACCTCGGCCTTGCGGTCGGCCTCCTCCGCGGCGAACCGCTCGGTGTCGAGCTTCTCGGCGATCTCCTCGTCCTGGTTCATAAGGGCGTCGAGGTCGGCCTTGGACATGTCGAGGACGCCCATGTCGTCGTAGGTCCGCTGGACGCGCTCGCTCCACAGCCCGATGTCCTTCACGCACGGGACGATGCGGCTGAACAGCAGGCTCTGGAACATCCGCATGTAGGGCGAGTTCTCGACCATCTCGTCGACCTCCGTGGGGTCGATCCCGAAGTTGGTCCAGATCTCCTTGCCGCGGATGCGGTCGCGCATCAGGTAGCAGCCCTCGATGACGAAGTCCTCGCGTTCGCGGAGCTCGGCGGGGGAGAGCTGCTTGTAGTAGTCGCGGAGGGCCAGCCGGCCGAACGCGACGTGGCGCGCCTCGTCCTGCATGACGTAGGCGAGGATCTGCTTGGGCAGCGGCTTGGTGGTGATGTCGCGGATGACGCCGAACGCGGCGAGCGCGAGGCCCTCGATGAGCACCTGCATGCCGAGGTAGGGCATGTCCCAGCGGGAGTCGGTGAGGGTCTCGTCCAGCAGGTCCTGGAGCTTGGTGTTGATCGGGTAGACCATTGCGACCTTCTCGTGCAGGAACCGCGTGAACAGCTCGACGTGGCGTGCCTCGTCCATGGTCTGGGTGGCGGAGTAGAACTTGGAGTCGAGGTCGGGCACCGACTCCACGATCCGGGCGGCGGTGACCATCGCGCCCTGCTCGCCGTGCACGAACTGGGAGAACTGCCAGGACGTGGAGTGCTGCCGCAGCTCGCCGCGCTCCCTCTCCGACAGCATGTCCCAGTACTTCGTCCCGTAGATGGCGAGGGACTGGTCGGGGACGCCGAGGACGTCGTGCGGGTCGACCTCAAGGTCCCAGTCGATTCGCTTGGTGGAGTCCCACTGCTTGTCCTTGCCCTTCTGGTAGAGGGCGAGGAGCCGGTCGCGGCCGTCGTCGTACTCCCAGGTGAACCTGGCGTCCCCGGCCATGGGGACGTTCCAGGTCTCGGCCGGGACGGAGTCGGTGTAGAGGTCATGGGTCGACATGGGCGCCCTCCCCGAAGCCACATACGTACGATGTACGTATCACGTACAGTGTACGTACCGTGTCATGGGACACTTATCGGTGTCAACGGCGGGAAGGGGCGCGATCGATGGCGAGGCGTGTGGCCTCCGACACCCCGCGTCCGGGCCTGACCCGTGCGCGCATCGTGCATGCGGCGGTCGCGCTGATCGAGCGGGAGGGCGCGAACGCGCTGTCCATGCGGCGCGTCGCAGGCGAACTGGACGTCGCCGTGATGTCGCTCTACAACCACGTCCCGAACAAGGGGGCGCTGCTAGAGGGCGTCGCCGAGCATGTCGTCGCGGGCCTGGAACTGGAGGACGACCCGTCCGAGCCGTGGCAGGAACGTGCGCGCGCCCTCGTCCGGGCGTTCCGGAAGGTCGCCCACGACAACCCGCGCTGCATGTCGATCGTCCTCACCCACGAGGTCGACACCCCGGTGGGGCTGCGCCCGGCCGAACGCGCCCTGGCGCTCGCGGACGCGGCCGGCTTCGACGGCGAGACGGCCGTGCGCATCATGCGGGCCCTCATCGCCTACGCGCTCGGCGCGCAGATGCGCGAGCTCGGCCTGACGAAGATGCTCGGCCACATCGCCGAGACGGGCGCCGAGTCGTGGACGCGCCTCGACCCCGACGAGTTCCCGCACGTGATCGCCTACGGCCCGGCGCTGGTCGACGTCGACCCCGAGACCGACTTCGAGTTCGGCCTCGACCTGCTCATCGGGGCGCTGGACGCCCTTCCCCGCCGGGCGCCAGATAGGGGCTGAGGCCCCGCCAGCAGAAGTCGGTCATGTAGCGGGCCGTGTCCTCGGCCGACAGCTCGGGACGGCTCGTCTGCCACAGCGCCATCCGCTCGCTCGCGCCCATGATGATCTGCGTGTACGCCTCGATCGTCGCGGCGGGCGCGGACGGCGCGAACGTGGCGAGCACCCCGGCGATCAGGGTGCTCTGCTGCCGCCGGGTCTCCTCGATGGCGGTGACCGCGTCCGGGCCCGCGGCCATCGGCTCGCGCAGCAGCATGGCGAAGGAGTCGCCGTGCTCGTCGATGAACCGGAAGTAGGCGACCATCCCGCGCCACAGGATGTCCTCGGGGGCGGTCGCGCCCGCCATCGCCTTCTGGGTGACGTCGAGCAGCTCGGCCTTGGAGCGGCTCACGCACGCGGCGAGCAGCCCGTCCTTGGAGCCGAAGTACTCGTAGATCATCGGCTTGGAGACCCCGCACCGCTCGGCGACCTCGTCCATGGAGGTGGCCTGGTAGCCGCGCTCGCCGAACACCCGCTCGGCCACGTCCAGCATCTGCCGCTCGCGCTCGGCCCGCGACATCCGGCGGCGGCGGGGCGGGGGCTGGGGTGTGGCGCCACTCACAGGAGAATCCCTCCATTGGACCTACCGTCAGTAACCTACTGCGGGTAACTTACTCCCAGTAGATTACTCGAGAGGAGGGGTCATGAGCGAGCGAGCCCCGGCCATCGTCATCATCGGCTCCGGCTTCGCCGGCCTCGGCATGGCGATCCGGCTCAAGCAGCAGGGCTTCCACGACTTCGTCGTGCTGGAGAAGAGCGAGGCGCTCGGCGGGACGTGGCACGACAACACCTATCCCGGCTGCGCCTGCGACGTCCCCTCGCACATGTACTCCTTCTCCTTCGAGCTGAATCACGGCTGGACGCGGATGTTCGCGCCGCAGCCCGAGATCCGCTCCTACATGGAGCGCACCGCCGACAAGTACCGGGTGCGCGAGCACATCCGGTTCGGCGCGGCCGTCGACTCCATGGAGTACGACGACGGCGCGCGCCGCTGGAACGTCACGCTCGCCGACGGGTCGGTCCTGACCCCGAAGGCCATCGTGTCCGGCATCGGCGCGCTGCACGTCCCGTCCTTCCCGGACCTGCCGGGCATCGAGCGGTTCCAGGGAACGGCGTTCCACTCCGCCGAGTGGGACCACTCCTACGACCTCGCCGGCAAACGCGTCGCCGTGGTCGGGACGGGTGCGTCCGCGATCCAGTTCGTGCCCCAGGTCGCGAAGAAGGCCGATGACCTCGTCGTCTTCCAGCGGACGCCGCCGTGGATCCAGCCCAAGCCGGACCTCCCCATCCCGGCGCCCGTCCGCAAGGCGTTCGAGAAGGTGCCGGGTGCCGCGCGCGCGTTCCGCGGCGGCATCTACTGGACGCTGGAGGCCCGCGCCGTCGGCTTCACCATCGACCCGCGCCTGTCCGGCCTGCAGGAGCGCATCGCCCGCCGCCACATCGAGCAGCAGGTCGCCGACCCGGAGCTGCGCGCCAAGGTGACGCCGGACTACACGATCGGCTGCAAGCGGATCCTGCTGTCCAACGACTACTACCCGGCGCTCGGCCGGCCCGACGTGCACGTCGAGACGTCCGGCATCGCCGAGGTGCGGGAGAACTCCGTCGTCACCGCGGACGGGCGCGAGTACGAGGTCGACTGCATCATCTACGGCACCGGCTTCAAGGTGACCGACGCCCTCGCCGAGCTGCGCGTCACCGGCCGGAACGGCCGCAAGCTCCAGGAGATCTGGGCCGACGGCATCGAGGCGCACCGCGGCACCACGATCCCCGGCATGCCGAACTTCTTCATGCTGCTCGGCCCGAACACCGGCCTCGGCCACAACTCCGTCGTCTTCATGATCGAGGTGCAGATCCAGCACGTGCTGAACTGCCTGCGCCTCATGCAGGACGCCGGCGCCGGCACGATCGAGCCGAAGCCGGAGGCGTCCCGCCGCTTCAACGACCGCATGCAGCGGCGGCTGCGCCGCGCCGTGTGGAACGAGGGCGGCTGCAACAGCTGGTACCTGGACGACCAGGGCGTCAACCGCACCCTCTGGCCGGGCCACACGTTCGAGTTCTGGGCGGGCTCCCGCAAGGCGCGGCCGGAGGAGTTCGTCCTCGGCCCGTGAGGTGCTAAGCAAGAGGCATGGTGAAACCGCTGATGCCGAGATCGGTCGCCCGCTTCAACAAGGTCGTCACGAACCGGGTGCAGGGCGTCTACGCGCCGTTCCTGCCCCCGTTCGCGATGATCGTCCACAAGGGGCGCCGGTCGGGCCGCGAGTACCGGACGCCGGTGACCGCGTTCCGCAGCGGCGGCCGGCTCATCGTGGGCCTGCCCTACGGCCGGGACGCCGACTGGGTCCGCAACCTGCTCGCCGAGGGGCACGGCGGCGTGGAGCGCCTCGGCCGCGTCCGCCGCATCGAGAACCCCCAGGTGCTGACCGCCGCCGACACCGCCGAACTCCCGGCCTGGACCCGCCAGGCCGCACGCCACATGGACATCCTCGTCGCGGACGTCGTCACGCCCGGACGTAGCGGCTGAGGTCCCACAGCCGGACGGACCGGTCGCGCCCCGCGGTCGCCAAGACCGTCCCGCCGGCGTTCACGGCGAGGCCCGTGACGGGCCCCTCGTGCCCGGTCAGCGTGGCGATGCACGCGGTCTCGGGCCGGTCGTGGGTCGCGGCCAGCACGTTCCACACCCGCACGGTGCCGTCGTCGGACGCCGTCACCGCGATCCGGTCGCGCAGCCCGAACGCGACCTGGTTGATGTCACCGGTGTGGCCGTCCAGCCTCGCCACGGGGCCTTCGCCCTGCCGGGCCGTCCACAGCAGCAGCGTCCCGCCGTCGGCGGTGGCGAGATGCCTGTCCCAGGCGAACGCCTGCGCGGGGCGCGGGTCGGAGTGTCCCCGCAGCGTGGCGAGGAGGGGGCTGCGAAAGCGCCGCGCCGGGTCCCACAGCTGCGGCTGCCCGCCGAACCCCCAGGTGAGCAGGCGGGAGCCGGTCCAGGAGAAGACCAGGTTCCACGGGGCCTCGCGGTGCCCGACGAGGATGTTGCGGCGCTCCATGAGCCCGGTGTCCCAGAGTTCGACCTGGTGCTCGGCCGTGCCGGGCACGCGGGCCGCGATCGCGAGGTAGCGGGCGTCCGGGGAGAACGCCATCTCGCCGGTCTCGTGCTCCTCCTCGCCGCCGTCCAGCTGCCTGCTCGCCCCGTCGACCTCGTGGATCTGCACGCCGGCCCGCTCGCTGGACCTGACCGCCACCATCGCGGCGCCCGGACGGCCCATCGTCGCGGACGGCGGCCGCCAGCCGACGGCGGCGTGCACGAAGCGGCCGGACGTGCTGACGATGTCCCGCGTCCCCGCACCGGGCCGGGTGATCGAGAACGCGGCGCCGTCCCCGGCGACGAGGCTCCCGTCCGGCAGGAAGACGACGTGCGCGTCGTCCTCGCCGCCGGCCGGGCGGTCGACGGTGTGGCGGAGGCCGCCGGTGTCGACGTCCCAGAGCCAGGCCGCCGGGAGCCCGTGCCCGCCGGGCAGCGCGGTGGCGAGCGTGCGCCCGTCCGGGGCGAACGCCAGCGACTCGGCCGGGCACGGCAGGTCGGTCAGCGACGGGGGGCCGGGAACCGGGGCGAGCACGGCCGTGCCGTCCGCCGGAGGCGGAGCCGAAGCCCGGCCCGGAGGCGGTGCGGGCGGCGGTGCCGGCGGCGGGAGGACGACCGGGCCGCCGGTGTGCGCCGCCGTGGCCAGCAGTGCCGCGGCCTCCTCGCCGCTCATGCGGCGGGCCGGGTCCTTGCGCAGCAGCCCGTCCAGGACGGGACGCAGCGGCCCCGCGTCGACGGGCGGCGCGGGCTCCTCGGTGAGCAGCGCGGACAGGATCGAGACCGCGGTCGGCCCGGTGAACGGCGGACGCCCCTCGACCGCCGCGTAAAGGGTGGCGCCCAGCGACCACAGGTCGCTTGCGGCGGACGCGGTCCCCGACCGCGCCTGCTCCGGCGCCATGTACGAAGGGGTGCCCAGGATGGCGCCGGATGCCGTCAGCGCGGTCAGGCCGGCCGCGGCCGCGATGCCGAAGTCGGTGAGGATGACGCGGTCGCCGTCCAGCAGCACGTTGGCGGGCTTCACGTCCCGATGGACGACCCCGGCGGCGTGCGCCGCGCGGAGCCCGGCCAGCATCGAGGCCCCGATCTCCGCCACCCGCGGCGGCGGCAGCGCACGGTCGCGCAGCACGTCGGAGAGCGCGCGGCCCGGAACGAACTCCATGACGATCCACGGCCGCCCGTCGTGCGTGACGACGTCGTACACGGTGATGACGGACGGATGCCGCAGCCGGGCCGCCGAGCGCGCCTCGCGCATCGTGCGCGCGAACCAGGGCGCGTCCCCTTCACCGCCGGTCGTGCCGGGCGGCGTCAGGACCTCCTTGACGGCCACCTCGCGGTCGAGGAGGTCGTCGTGGGCCCGCCAGACCGCGCCCATGCCGCCGCGTCCGACCACGTCGATCAGCCGGTACCGGCCCGCCATCGCGTCGTCGTCGGGCATGGGGCGGGGTGCGTCACTTGTCGGTGGCGAACATGGGGCGGAAGCCCGCGAGGAGCTGGCGGATCACCGGGCGCTGCTCGGCCGGGGTGCGGCCGCGCAGGTCGTGGATCGGGTCGAGGCCGTCGTAGTACGGGGCCAGCGCGAGGAACGGCAGGATCATCATCAGCCAGGTGGCGAGGACCTCGAGGTCGGCGTCCTCGCGGATGTCGCCCTGCGCCTTCCACAGCTGCAGCGTCGGGTGGATGACCAGCAGGTAGTGCTGGTTGGCGGTGTCGCGGACGACGGACCGGACGCTGTTGTCGAGCTCGAAGTTCGTGGCCGCCGTGACGCCGCGCTCCAGCGGGTGGTCGGCCATGTACTCGGTCCAGTCGCACAGGACGTCGAACAGCCACTCGTCGAAGGACTGGTCGAAGTCGACGCGCTCGATGCGCCGCTCCATCTCCTCGCGGATGCGCCGGGACGCCTCGTCGCACACGAACGCGAAGAACTCCAGCTTGTCGCTGAAGTACTGGAACAGCGAGCCCTTGGCGATGCCGGCCTCGCGGGCGATGGTGTTCAGGCTGCCCGTCGAGTATCCGTGCTCCCCGAACTCGCGCATCGCCACTTCGAGCACGCGCTCGCGCTTGGCGACGTTGAGGCGGAACCAGGTCGACGTCGGCATGGACCCCTTCGACTTTCCGTCATGAGCCGGTAACCAGAAGGTCAGGATAACGGTCCGTCGCAACCCGCACGACCCGAAACGTCACCTGTGTTCCTGCGATCCGTCGAGGAAGGGGAGTGTGAACTCGGCGGACGCGAAGTCGCCGCCCTGCGGAACGCCCGCGCGGGCGAAGGTGTCCGGGATGCCGTAGGAGGCGGCGTCGTCGCGCGGTTCGTAGCCGAGCCGCGCGTCCAGCTCCCAGAAGCGGCGCGCGTTGGCGGACACCGCGTAGGCGGCCAGGAAGCCCGGGGACGGAACGGTCAGGGCCGCGCGCACGAACCCGGCGCAGTCGCGGTGGCTCAGCCAGGTGGCGAGGTGGCGCGGCTCGGTGGGGTGCAGTTCGAGGCTGCCGATGCGCAGGCACACCACGTCCAGCCCGAACTTGTCGGCGTAGAGGCGGCCGAGGGCCTCGACGGCGACCTTGCTGACCCCGTACAGGCCGTCCGGGCGCGGCGGCATCGCGGGCGACACGGTCTCGGTGGACGGGTAGCAGCCGGTCAGCCGGTTGCTGCTGGCGAGGACGACGCGCGGGACGCCGGTGACGCGCGCCGCCTCCAGGACGCGCTGCGTCCCGAGGATGTTGCCCTCCACCAGGTCGGGGAACGGCGCCTCGTCCGGCACGCCGGCCAGGTGGACGATCGCGTCGGCGCCTTCGACGATCCGTGCGGCGTCCGCGAGGTCCGTGCGGTGGACGACCTCGTTCGGCGCTTCGACGTGCAGGGGCGCGACGTCGGCGAGCACCAGCCGTTCCGCCTCGTCGCGCAGCGGCGTGCGGAGTGCGGTGCCGACCCGCCCGGCGGCACCGGTCAGCATGATCGTCCCGAGGGCCATGGGCGCAAGTCTCGCAGCACGCCCTCCGCAGGTCAGGCGCCGGGTGTGCCCCGCCTGCCGAGCCGGCGGCGCCGGTGCAGGCTCGCCGCGCGCAGGGTGGCGTCGAGGGAGAAGCGGGCGTCGGCGTCCTCCAGGCTGTTGCCGAGGTAGCCCTCCAGCTGCCGGAGACGGTAGCGGACGGTCTGCGGGTGGACCTTGAGCCGCTCGCCGATGTCGACCGCCGTCGACCGGGTGGTGACGGCCTCGGCGAGCGTCTCCACCAGCCGCCGCCGCTGCCCTTCGGAGACGTCCCGCAGCGGGTCGAGGTGGTGCCGGGTCAGCTCCTCGACCAGTGCCGGGTCCGACAGCAGCCACATGGTCATCAGGTGGTCGCGGCACGGGATGAGCGAGCCGTCCCGGATGACGCCCTCCTCGGCGAGCGCGAGGACGCGGCGGGCCCAGCGCAGCGAGTGCGTGGCGCGCTCCAGGGGGAGGGTGAGGCCGAGGACGCAGCTGGCGTCCGACAGCGCGGCGCGCAGCATGGCGTGCCGCGCCTCGGTGAGCGGCCCGGGGACGAGCAGGCACGGCTCGGCGCCGTCGAAGTCGGCCAGGACGTCGGCGTCGAGCGCCGACCGGGTGCTCGGCGCCTCGGGGTGGACGGCGACGAGGGTGGCCTCCGCGGGCAGCGGCCACCAGCAGGTGGACTTGGCGAGGTCCTCGATCGCCTCGGGGACGACGGCCGGCTGCTGCAGGATCAGGTGCAGGAGCCGGCGCCGCTCCTCGCGGCGGC
Organism: Actinomadura darangshiensis; assembly: GCF_004349235.1. Lineage (GTDB taxonomy): Bacteria > Actinomycetota > Actinomycetes > Streptosporangiales > Streptosporangiaceae > Spirillospora > Spirillospora darangshiensis. The sequence goes on from NZ_SMKY01000100.1 coordinate 22,240, forward strand.
GCACGTCGGCGTGGCCGGTGGCCTGCTGGTAGCCGACGCGGGCCTGGGCGACGGCCTCTTCGAGGTAGACGAGCATGGCGTCGACGGTGGTGGAGACGACGGCGGTGGGGATCTGCTCGCGCTCGGCGAGGACGACCGTCCGGCGCCACGCGACGTGGAAGGCGATCCGGGCGGCGGCCTGGAGGTGGTCGAGGGTGCGCCCTTCGACGGCCTCGAAATGGCCGAGGGCGCGGCAGGTCTCGTCGCGCTGGACGGTGGGCGCGTCCGGGTCGGTGACCCGGTCGAGAAAGCCCGGCAGCAGTATCTCGGTGCCGAGCCGGAGGATCTGGTCGTAGGCGGAGAGCTCGGGGCGGTCGTACTCGGGGATGCTCTGCTTGATCTCGGTGACGACCTCGTGCGTGACGTCGGCGAGTTCCGTACGCAGCAGGTCGAGGAAATGCCGGAAGCCGGTCTGACTCCGATCGTGTTCGGACAATTCCAATGCCTGCGACATGGGAAAGGCAACCTCCGCATCGGGCCGGCCGGGCAGTGCGGCGCCGGGCCACCGCCCCGGCGGTCGGCGGTGGCGCCGGATGACGGGTGCGCGGAGCGGGGGAGCGAACACCCTGGTCGAGATCGAGAACACCGCGAACATAAAGTCGCCGGTCGCCGGTGGCAAGGGTCGGCGGCCCGATCGCCGGTGCGGCGGCGCGGTTTTGCGCGCGATGTGACAAGAACGGGGTTCGGTTGCTGGACCGGTGACAATCCGGGCGGGCCGGAGGGGCCGGCGGGGCGGCGCTCCCCGCCATGTTACCCCCAGGTAGTCACCGGCGACGATTTCCGGCTGATCGAAGACTAAACCGGTGACAAATCCGGGCGGCCATTTGCGGAATTGTGTCGAGAATCCCGCGGATCCCTATTGAATGCCATGGCTACTGGGCCGTAACGTCCTCGAAACCTCCTGCCTATCGCGAGTGGTGGTGTCGTTGGGAATTGAAGTCGTCGTCGAGGGGCTGACGAAAGAGTTCGGCCGGCAGACCATCTGGCGGGACGTCACCCTCACCCTCCCGGAGGGCGAGGTGAGCGTGCTGCTCGGCCCGTCCGGCACCGGCAAGACGGTGTTCCTCAAGTCCCTCGTCGGGCTGCTCAAGCCCGAGGAGGGCCGGGTGCTGATCGACGGCGTCGACATGGTGAACGACCGCGACCGCGACGTCTTCGAGGCCCGCAAGAGGTTCGGCCTGATGTTCCAGGACGGCGCCCTGTTCGGGTCCATGCCCCTGTTCGACAACATCGCGTTCCCGCTCCGCGAGCACACCCGCAAGAAGGAGCAGGAGATCCGGCGGATCGTGCTGGAGCGGATGGAGATGGTCGGCCTCGGCGGCGAGGAGCGCAAGCTGCCCGGCCAGATCTCCGGCGGCATGCGCAAGCGCGCCGGCCTTGCCCGCGCCCTCGTGCTCGACCCGGAGATCATCCTGTGCGACGAGCCCGACTCCGGGCTGGACCCCGTCCGCACCGCGCACATCTCCCAGCTGCTGATCGACGTCAACGCGCGGATCGACGCGACGATGCTGATCGTCACGCACAACATCGACATCGCCGCGACCGTCCCGGACAACATCGGCATGCTGTACCGCCGCGACCTCGTCGCGTTCGGCCCGCGCGAGGCGCTGCTGACCAGCGACGAGCCGGCCGTCCTGCAGTTCCTGCACGGCGACACCCGCGGCCCGATCGGCATGTCGGAGGAGAAGGACGCCGCGCTGCTCGCCGCCGAAGCGGCCGACACCGCCGGCCCCGCGCGCACCCGCCGCACCATCGAGATCCCGCCGCAGCTGCGGCCCACCCCCGGGATGCCGCCCCGCCAGGGCGAGCACCGGCACTCGCTGCGCGTCGACGAGATGCTGCCGCGGCTCTCCTACCCGGCGCAGCAGGCGATCTGGGCCAACCGCAACCACCCGCAGGAAGGCGGCCGCAATGGCGCGAACTGACCGGCCGGCCGCACGGCGCGGCGACGCGCGCGTGCCCGTGGAAGGAGACGCGCGTGGCGGCACCTGACACCGTCGTTCCCGGCGCCGGCGCGCTGCGCCAGGTCGGGCGGCTGTTCGCGCTCGCCGGGACCGTGCTGGTGATGTCGTTCCGGCGCCCGTTCCAGCTGCGCGAGCTGATCCAGCAGTTCTGGTTCATCGCCTCCGTCGCGATCCTGCCGACCGCCCTGGTGTCGATCCCGTTCGGCGCGGTCATCTCGCTGCAGGTCGGGTCGCTGGCCAAGCAGCTCGGCGCGCAGTCGCTCACCGGCGGCGCCAGCGTCCTCGCGGTGGTGCAGCAGGCGAGCCCGCTGATCGTGGCGCTGCTGATCTCCGGCGCGGCCGGGTCGGCGATCTGCGCCGACCTCGGCTCCCGGACGATCCGCGAGGAGATGGACGCGATGGAGGTGATGGGCGTCTCGCCCGTCCAGCGCCTCGTCGTCCCGCGCGTCCTGGCCTGCATGGCCGTCGCGGTGCTGCTGAACGGCCTGGTCTCGGTCGTCGGCGTCGCGGGCGGCTACTTCTTCAACGTGATGATGCAGGACGGGACGCCGGGCGCCTACCTCGCCTCGTTCTCCGCCCTCGCGCAGCTGCCCGACCTGTACGTCGGCGAGCTGAAGGCGCTGCTGTTCGGGTTCATCGCCGGGGTGGTGGCCGCCTACCGCGGCCTGAACCCGAGCCCGGGCCCGAAGGGCGTCGGCGACGCGGTCAACCAGTCGGTCGTCATCACGTTCCTGATGCTGTTCTTCGTCAACCTCGTGCTGACGGTGATCTACCTGCAGGTCGTCCCGCCGAAGGGGGCATGACATGGCGCTCCCCGGGGCACGCCGGTTCCGGCCGGTCAAGCTCGTCTCCTGGCTGGACCAGCCCGGTGACCAGCTCGGCTTCTACGTCCGGGCGCTGCTGTGGACGCCGCGCGCGCTCCGCCGCTACCTGCGCGAGTCGCTGCGGCTGCTCGGCGAGGTCGCGTTCGGCAGCGGCGCGCTCGCGGTCATCGGCGGCACCGTCGGCGTGATGATCGGCATGACGGTGTTCACCGGCGTGGTCGTCGGCCTGTCGGGCTACGCCGCGCTCGACCAGATCGGGTCGGCGGCGTTCACCGGGTTCGTGTCGGCCTACTTCAACACCCGCGAGATCGCCCCGCTGGTGTCCGGGCTGGCGCTGTCGGCGACGGTCGGCGCGGGCTTCACCGCGCAGCTCGGCGCGATGCGCATCAACGAGGAGATCGACGCGCTGGAGGGCATGGGCATCCAGTCGGTGCCCTACCTGGTGACCACCCGCATCATCGCGGGCACCGTGGCGATCGTCCCGCTGTACGGGATCGGGCTGCTCAGCTCCTATCTCGCGTCCAGGCAGATCACCCTGTGGTTCAACGGGCAGTCCGCCGGCACCTACGACCACTACTTCAACATCTTCCTCGCCCCCGAGGACGTGGTGCTGTCGTTCGCCAAGGTGCTGATCTTCAGCGTCATGGTCGTGCTGGCGCACTGCTACTACGGCTACCGCGCCGTCGGCGGCCCCGCCGGCGTGGGCGTCGCCGTCGGCCGCGCCGTCCGCACCGCGATCGTGCTGATCAGCGTGACGGACTTCTTCGCCAGCCTCGCCATCTGGGGCGCGACGACGACGGTGAAGGTGACGGGCTGACATGGGGGCTGGCTGATATGGCGAAGCGGAAGACCCGTCATGTGGTCGGGCAGCGCCTCACCGGGGTGGCGTTCCTGCTCGTCCCGGCGCTGCTGATCTGGCTGTCGATCGCGATCTACAACAAGCAGTTCACCGACGTGACGAAGGTGACGCTGCGCACCGGGACGGCCGGGCACGAGATGCACCCGCTGGCGGACGTGAAGGTCCGCGGCGTGGTCGTCGGGGAGGTCCGCTCCATCAAGGCGGACGGGGCGGGAGCGAAGCTCGAACTGGCGCTGAAGCCGGGGATGACCGACCGCGTCCCATCGGACGTCCAGGCGCGACTGCTGCCGACGACGGTGTTCGGCGCCCGGTTCGTCTCGCTCGTCCCGCCGCCGGGGTCGGCGGGCACGCCGATCGCCGACGGCGACGTCATCTCCGAGGACCGCAGCCAGAACGCCGTGGAGCTGTCGGAGGTCCTCAACCACACGATGGACATCCTCGACACCATCCAGCCGGCGAAGCTGTCGGCGACGCTCAACGCCATGTCGCGGGCGCTGGAGGGGCGCGGCGACCAGATCGGCCGCAACTTCGAGCAGCTCGACGCGTTCCTGACCAAGCTCAACCCCGAGGTGCCGGCGCTCACCCGCAACCTCGAAGAGCTGGCGAAGTTCTCGCAGAACGCCGCCGACGCCGCCCCCGACCTGCTGCAGGCGCTCACCGACTTCACCGTCACCAGCCGGACGCTCGTCGACCAGCGCCTCGCCCTCGCGAGCCTGTACGACGCGGTGTCGGGATCGTCCGCCGACCTCACCGACTTCCTGAACGCCAACTCCGGCAACATCATCGCGCTGGCGACGGAGAGCCGGGGGAGCCTGGACCTGCTGCGCCGGTACGCCCCCGCCGCGCCCTGCACGTTCCGCACGTTCACCGACTTCGTCCCGAAGATGAACAAGGTCCTCGGCAAGGGCACGGACGAGCACGGCGTCCACGGCATGGTCGTGTCCATCCCGAACAAGGGCCGGTACCTGCCGGGCAAGGACAGGCCGCGCTACGACGGCGGCGACGGGCCGCACTGCCCGAGCGTCCCGTACCTGGCGTCCGGGAACGGGGTGCGGGTGCTGCCCGCCGGCGGCGTCCCCGGCAAGGGCGGCGCGGCCGGGAGCGGCCTCGGGCCGGCGAACTCCTCGTCGGAGAACGACCTGGTCAACGAGCTCGCCGGGCCGTCGCTCGACGAGGTCCCCGAGGAGCTGCCGGACTGGTCCAGCGTGCTGGTCGGGCCGATCTACCGGGGCACGGAGGTGACGGTCAAGTGAGGCTCGCCGGACAGGGCGTCAAGGGCCTGGGGTTCCCGCTCGTCAGCTCGCTGATCTTCATCGTGGTGACGGTGCTGGCGACCGGGCTGCTGGCGTCCAGCATCACCGGCGCCACCAGCGGCGACCGCGTCACCTACTACGCCAAGTTCACCGACGTCGCCGGGCTGCACCCGGGGCACGGCGTGCGGATCGCGGGCGTCGAGGTCGGCCAGGTCGAGGAGATCAAGGTCAGCGACCGGCGGCTGGCCCGGGTGAAGTTCTCCGTCGACCGGGACCGGCAGATCCCGGCCGCGGCGACGGCGGCCGTCAAGTACCTCAACCTCGTCGGCGGACGCTACATCGCGCTCGGCCAGGGCACCGGCTCGCCCGGCCAGGTGCTGAAGCCCGGCGGGACGATCCCGGTCGGGCATACGACCGGGACGCTGAACCTGACCCAGCTGTTCCAGGGTTTCCAGCCGCTCATGCAGGCGCTGTCGCCGGGCGACGCCAACAAGCTCTCCGAGTCGATCGTCAAGGTGCTCCAGGGGGAGAGCGGCACGGTCGAGAGCCTGCTGCGCACGGTCGGGCAGCTGACGAGCACCCTGGCAGCCAAGGACGAGGTGATCGGGCAGGTCATCACGAACCTCGACAGCGTCGTCCAGACGATCAACGGGCGGGACCGGCAGCTCGTCGACCTGATCACGACGCTCCGCCGGTTCACCTCCGGACTCGCGACCGACCGCGAGCCGATCGGCGAGGCGCTCGGCTCGATCGCCGACCTGACCAGCGCCACCGCCGGGCTGCTCCAGGTCGCGCGGGACCCGCTCAAGGACGACATCGTCCAGCTCGGCCGGCTCAGCGACAACCTCAACCGCGACGAGCCGCTGCTGGAGCGGTTCCTCCAGCGGACGCCCACGAAGCTCTCGACGTTCGGCCGGGTGGGCTCCTACGGCTCGTGGATGAACTTCTACCAGTGCGAGGTCCAGTTGATCGGCGTCACCTATGCCGGTTCCGACATCACGAACCAGCCGCCGCCGACCGGCATCCCGATCAAGGACGCGAGGTGCCGCGGAGGACGCCCCCGACCCCGCCGGCCCCGCCGCCGGGCGGGCCGTCCACGAGCGGGCC
>NZ_SMKY01000101.1 GCF_004349235.1 Actinomadura darangshiensis
GCCGGTGGCCTTGGCCGTGCGGTCGCGGTGGGCGGGGGTGTCGCGGAAGTGCAGTGAGACCACCCCTGTCTCGGTCTCACCGACGAGCAGGCGTCCGAGCACGGTGTCCACCGTGCCGAACGCGAGTGTCTCGGTCATCGTCGTCAGCGCTCCTTCCCGGCGGCTTCAGCGTCCCATACGGAAGCGACATTCCTTACAACACCGATGTGCGCGATCAGGTTGCGAGGGCGCGGTGCAGGCGGGCGGCCTCCTTCACCAGGCGGCTGGAACCGCCGCGCCCCGCCACGGCCTCGATCGCGGGCATGGTGCCCTGGGCGCCGGCGGCCTCGGCCGCGCGGGTGGCGAGGGCGATGAGGTCGGGGACGCCGGCGGCCGCGCGCTCGCCCGGGGCGGGCAGCGCGTGCGGGAGCGCCGCCTTGCTGATCGTCCAGACGTCGGCGTGGGCGCCCGCGTCGGCGGCCGCGGTGAGGGCCTTCACGGCGCGGGTCAGCGTGACGTGCTTCCCGACGGTCAGCCTCCCGAGGGCCGTGCCCGTCTCGGCGGCCGGGAGGCCGCCTCGCGCGCTGAGGGCGAGAACGGCTTCGGCGGCGTTGGCGCGCTGGTTCTGATGCCGGTTCGCGAGGGCGTAGGCGAGGAGCGTTCCGGTCGCGCTGCCCGCCGGGCCGTCCGCTTCCGCCAGGTCGAGCGCGATGATGCCCTGGTCCCGGTCGTCTTCGCCCGTGCCCGCCAGGTAGGGGACGAGATGCGCGGCGGCGACCTCGCGATGGGACGGCAGGACGGACACCCAGAACGTCGGGGACGCGTTGAAGTCCGGCCTTCCGGAGTCCGTCCGGTGCTCCTCGGGGAAGGCGCACAGGCGGGCGATGTCGGAATCGCCGCGCGCGGGGCCGGCGACGCCGCCTTCGGCGAGCCAGGACGCGATGGTGCGGCCGGCCTCGGAACGCAGGCCCCGCGCGCGCGACACGGCCGCCGGATCGATCTCGCGGGGGACGCGGACCATCGCCTGCGTGAGGTCGGCGCGGCCCGGCTCGACGCCCGCTGCTTCGAGGCGTTCGAGCCGCGCGACGAGGACGCCGGGGTCGACGTGGCCGCTGCCCTCGGTCGGCGTCGCGAGGAGGACGGGCACCTTCCCGACGGCGGACGCGATCTCCTCCCTCCGCAAGCTGAGAAAACGCTCGATCTGCGGAACGAACTCCGTCCCCGGCGTTCGGGAGCGTCCCTTGAGCAGGGAGGAGAGGGCGCCGAGCAGGCGGTGCGGCGGCGCCGGGCGCAGCAGGTTCAGCACCGGAGCCTGGACCCAGCTCCGCCGGATGTGGGCGCGCATGTACGAGTAGTCCTCGGTGTTCGTCATCCAGGGCGCCATGTCGCCGGCGGTCTTGCGGAGCGCTTCGCGGGTCGCCTCCGGGTCGCGGTAGGCGAACTCGACGAGCGCGGCGACGAAGCGTTCGGCCGCGCGCCACTCCTCGGCGGAACGCAGCAGGACGGCGAACTCCTCGACCAGTTCGGCGAGCGACCCGATCGGGGCGGGCGCCTCGCGGGCGACGAACGGCGGCGGGCCCATGGGCGCCTCCGGCTCGGCGGCCGCGTCGACCGCGCCGAACGCCGCCGCGATCGTCTCGCGCAGCGAGGGTGGGAGGCCGGCGGCGGCGCCGCGGACCTCCTCCTGGACGGCCTCGCCCGCGTGGTCCGCGTGCCGGGCGGTGAGCTTGACGGCGCGTTCCCGGAGGTCCAGGGAGTCGGAGGCGAACACGGCCGTGACGGCGCGCAGCGTGGCGTCGACCCGGCCGCGCTTGCGCGCCGACCGGTCGAGCCAGATCAGCGCGGCCTGGACGAGCTTCTTCTCAGGGCGGAACAGCACCGCGTCCACGGCCTCGTCGAACAGGCCCTCGTCGAGCCGTCCCAGCTCGTCGGCCCGGCGCAGCCTGCGCAGGGCCAGGTCGGCGACGGTCGAGGGGGCGGCGGGCAGGAGGCGGACGTAGTCGCGCACGCGGGCCGCCGTCTCGTCCTCGGTGGGCTCCAGCGCGTCGTGCAGGCGGACGAACCAGCGGAGGTCGCGGACGGTGCCGCCGCGCAGGAAGCGGCTTACGCAGCCGTCCAGGAGCATTGTCCGTTCGAGCCGGCCGGTCCGCGCCAGCGTGGCGAGTGCGTCGGCCCAGGTGCTTTTCCGGTCGCGGTCCCATTGGACTCTTGCCTGGTCCTCGGCGAGGGCGGCGCCGACACCGTCCACCTCGAACAGCTTCGGGGCGAGCGCGTCCAGGAACGGGTCGTCGGCGAGTCCGTGGGGGAGGGCGCCGTCGGCCACCCAGCCGACCACGAAGCCGTCGGTGTCCGGGGGCGCGGCGCCGGCCGACCTGGCGAACGTCGCCGCGATGTGCCAGAGCGTCCAGTCGCCGTCCGAGATGCGGATGCGGTCGGCGACGCGATGGGCGACCTCAGCGCGCCATTCGGCTGGCCGGTCGGACGTGACCGCGCCCAGCAGCGTGCAGAGGCGCGCGTAGCGGTCTCCGCTCCACCACAGGCGCAGGTCGCGCCGGCACAGCCACGTGGCCGCGGCCGCGGGTCCGCCGATCGTGGCCGCGCCGGCGAGGAGCAGCGGCTCCAGGACGTTCCGGTCGAGGAATCCGTAGGCCGACGCGGCGCGCATCGCCTTCAGCCGGCCGGGCAGCTCGTTGGCGACCTCGCGTCGGCCGGCGTCGTCGAGCCCGCCGACCAGCTCCGCCGTCCGTTCGACGTCGCCGGCGCCGATCGCCTTCTGCAGGTCGTCCCAGGTGCTCACCGCCCGGCCTCGACCTTCGCCTCGCGACGGACGATGCGGGCGGCCAGGACGTGCTTGCACGGCCCGCGCTCACCCCGATGGTCGAACCACCACGGGCACGTGCACGTCACCCTTTCGCCGTCGAAGCGGACCTGGCGCTCGCTGCCGTTGCTCAGCACGATCGCGGTGTCGTCGCCCGTGAAACGGACGGCGCCGTCCTCGACGAGCTTGCGCGCCGAGCGGAGCCTCGGGTTGAGGCCGGCCACGCGCGCCGGGTCGTAGGGCAGCTCGCGGTGGAAGAACGCGGCCTCCGCGGTGTCGAAACCGACGCGTCCGGACGTCCCCAGTTGGACGAGCGCCGCCTTCGTCCGCGCCGGGGAGAGCCCCGATCGCTCGGCGAGCAGGTCGGGCTCCACACGCGGTTCGAAGGACAGCAGCGCGCCGAGCAGGTCTGCGTCACCCGCGGCCTCGTCGGTCGACAGGGCGTCCAGCACGGCGCCCTCGCCGGAGAAACCACGCGAGTGCTGGGGCGACAGAGTGAGGACGTACCGCATGCCCGGAAGTTCCAGTTCCCAGACGCTCGACACGGGCCCGCTGCCGTTGGCGACGGACGGCCCGTAGACACGCATGGCCCGCGCGAAGCGGAGCAGCGGCAGCATGGTCCGCAGGCGGTCGGGCCCCGCCAGGCAGACCGCGCCCCTGGCCGGACGGGACGTGACCCGCAGCGTCCGCCCGGCGGGCACCGCCCACAGGGGCTCGCGCGACCTGCGCGGCAAGGAGCGCAGGAACCGCACCGCATCGGGCCCCTTCATCTCCCCGCGCAGGTCGAACCCGGCCGTGATGACCTGCACCTCGGCGAACCCGCGGAGCCACCGGTCGGGCAGCGGCACCTTCTTCTCCACGACGGCGCCGTCCATCGTGGTGACGGCCAGTTCCTCCGCGCCGACCGCCAGATGCAGCGGGTCGGACCCGCCCACCCGGGCGAGAGCCTCCCGCAGCGGCCCGTTCACGTCCACGTTCGTGGTGCCGCGCTCGTGCACCTCGCCGTCCAGCGCGGGCTCCAGGACGTCCAGCCGGGCGTAGACGCCGCCGCACGCCGAGAACGACTCCATCCGGATCCGGTCGCCGTTGCAGGTGACGACCGGATCCCGGAACGAGGTGGGGCGCGGCTGGAAGTACCGGGTCTGCGCGACGTCCGCCAGGGCGAGCAGCCCCGCCGCGGCCGGGGCCGCTTGCGTCAGCACCCCGCTGAAGAAGTGCGGATGGGCCTGCGGTCCGCTGCTCGTCGTCCCGCCGGACGTGGCCAGGCCCAGGAACCCCTCGTCCAGTCCGGAAGGCCGTGTGTAGGTGTAGGACTGTGCGGCCCCTGCCGCCACCGCGCTGCTCGCCATGCCGGAGAACGTAGAGCCGACCCCCGACAAATCCCTGGATCAGGGAATCTGGCCTGGGAAAAGCAGGGCGAGTTGGTGCGGGTAGGCGGCGATCAGGCGGAGTTCGTCGTCCGTCAAGGGGCGGCCCGTCTGGGCGTTGCACAGCTGGACGAGCTGGAAGGCCAGGTCCTCGTCGGCGGGCTCGATCCGCAGCCCGTCCATCACGTGCCTGAACCCGGCCTTGCCGCCGTACTCGCCGGTCAGCACGACGCGTCCCGCACGGGTGTGCCAGTCGTCCGGGAACGGGCCGAGGGTCTGCTCGTCGTACAGCTCGTAGTTGCCGTGGTCCTTCAGCGCGCCGTCCGCGTGGATGCCGGACTCGTGGGCGAACGCGTTCCGCCCGGCGCCGACCTGGTTGTAGGGGAGCGGCTGGCCGAACGCGTAGCTCGCCCACAGTGCGAACCGGCGCGCCCACGTGAGGTCGATCGGATCGCCGAACTCGGCGCGTCCCTCTAGGCCGAAGCCGTGGCGGAACGCCAGGATCGTCGACAGCAGGTCCGCGTTGCCCGACCGCTCGCCGATGCCGTTCACGCATGTGTTGATCCATGCGTCCTGGCCCGCCTCAAGGTCGCCCAGCGCGCCGCTGACGGAGTTGGCCACGGCCAGGCCGAGGTCGTTGTGGCAGTGCGTCTCGACCGGTAGCCCTACGGCAGACGCCAGTTTGGCGAACCGCTCCCTGATGCGCTCCGGGGTGTCGCCCCCGATCGTGTCGCAGTACCGGACGCGGTCGGCACCGGCCTCCTTCGCGGCGAGCGCGAACTCGGTGAGGAACCCGTCGTCGGTGCGCGACCCGTCCTCGGCGTTGACCCCGACCGTCTCCGCGCCCCCCGTCTTGGCCGCGCGGACGGCCGCCACCATCTCCCGGACGATCGCGGTCCGGTCGAGCCGGCCCCGGAACTTGTTGGCGAGCATGTAGTCGGACGTCGAGATGGACAGGTTGTAGTGCGCCAGGCCGGCGTCGCCCGCCCGCACCCGGACGGCCTTCTCCACGTCCTGTGCGACGCCCCGGCACCACCCCGACAGGCGCAGGTCCCCGAACGCGCCCGCCTCCGCCAGCGCGATCTGCGCCCGGACGTAGGGGACCTCGTGGAACAGGAACGGGAAGCCGATCTCCGACTGCGCCACGCCCAGCCGCCCCAGATAGAAGTTGACCATCGTCTTGCCGAACTTGGACAGCCCGGTCCGGGCCGTCTGGACGCCGTCGCGGTTGGTGACGTCCAGGAAGTGAATCTGTGGCATGCCCACAGATTGACACTTGCATCTATATGTATCAATATTGACGATAATCAATATGAAACGAGTGGCATGAGCGAGAACGACGAGGCCGGCGGGTGGCTCGACGCCAAGGCCGCCGCCGAGCGCCTCGGTGTGAAACCCGCCACGCTGTACGCGTACGTGAGCCGCGGCGTCCTGCGGCGCAGGCAGGCGCCGGACGGCCGCCGCAGCCTCTTCGACGCCGCCCAGGTGGAGGACCTCGCCAGGCGCGGGAAGCCGCGCCGCCCGCCCGGGCCGGGCGAGCTGGCGATCGAGTCCGCGATCACCGCGCTCGGCGCCGACCGCCCGTTCTACCGGGGCCGCGACGTCCTCGGCCTGGCGGAGGCCCGCGCGTTCGAGGACGTCGCCGGCTGGCTGTGGACGGGCCGCGACGAGGCCGGGGAGACCTGGCGGGCCCACGCCGGCGGCGTCGCCGCGGCCGGCGCGGCCCAGTCCGGGCTGCCGCCCGATCTCCTTCCGCTGGACCGGCTCCAGCTGATCGTCACCGCGCTCGCCGCGACCGACCCGCTGCGCCACCACCTCGACCCCGACGGCGTCATCGCGACCGGGCGCGCCCTGATCGCCGGCCTCGTCGAAGCGCTGCCCGCCGCGAACCGGGCCCCGGACACGGGACGGATCGCCGAGCGCCTCTGGAACCGCCTCTGCCCGCACCCGCCGCGGGACGGCGGGCTGCTCCGCGCCCTGGAGGCGGCCATGATCCTGCTGGCCGACCACGAGCTGGCCGCGTCCACGGTCGCGGCGCGCGTGGCCGCGTCGGTGCGCGCCGACCCGTACGCCGTCGTCGCGTCCGGGCTCGGCGTGCTGAGCGGGCCGCTGCACGGCGGCGCGTCCTACGGCGCGGAACGCCTGATCGCCGAGGTCGGCGACCCGGCCTCCGCGTCCCGGGTGGTCGGGGAGCGGCTGCGCGGCGGGGAGCGCATCCCCGGGTTCGGGCACGTCGTGTACAAGTCCGGTGACGGGCGCGCCGCGCTGCTGCTGGACCTCGTCCGGGCCGCGGCGCCCGGACACGGCCGGCTCGCCGCCGCCGAGGCCGTCCTGGCCGAGACCGCCCGGCGCCGCCTGCCCACCGCCAACATCGACTTCGCGGTGGCGGCGCTGGGCGCGGTCGCCGGGTTCGTCCCCGGGGCGGGGGAGGCCGTCTTCGCCGTCGCCCGCACCGCCGGATGGCTCGCGCACGCGCTGGAGGAGTACGGCCGGCGCAGCCCGCTCCGTCCCCGCGCCGTCTACGTCGGCCCGCCGCCCGGCTGACCGCCCGTGCGCCCAGGCGGGGTCGGGGACGCCGTGCGGGGGACCGAGGGTAGGCTCGGTGGCGTGCGACGGTTCCTCACCCCAGGCTGGCTCGGGCTGCACGCGCTGGCGATAGCGCTGTGCGGCGCGTTCATCGGCTTCGGCTGGTGGCAGTTCGACCGGGCGCAGGGCGGCAACGACCGCAGCTGGGCCTACACGTTCGAGTGGCCGATCTTCGCGATCTTCGTGATCGTCATGTGGGTCAAGATGATCCGGGACGAGCGGGCCGGCGTGCAGCCGGCCCCGAAGGTGATCGAGGAGCCCGCGGAGGCCGCGGTCAAGCGGGAGATCATCCGGCGGCAGGAGGAAGAGGACCCCGCCCTCGCGGCCTACAACCGCTACCTCGCCCGGCTCAACTCGCAGAGTCGCGGACGCGGCTGACCCCGTCCGCGGGGAACGCGCCTCGCGGGTCCGTCAAGAAAGGTGTGGCTCCTGTGGAAGGCGCGGTGACCAGGTACCGGATCCTGGCGCTGATCGTCGGCACCCTGCTGGTGCTGCTGGCGATCGGCATGGTCCTGAAGTACGGTCCCACCGACATGCCGGCGCTGGCGGGCATCGTCGCGCCCGTCCACGGCCTCGTCTACATGGTCTACCTGGTGGCCGCCTACGACCTGTGGCGCCGGACGGGCTGGCCGCTGTCCCGGATGGTGCTGATCGTGCTGGGCGGCGTCGTCCCGCTGATGACCTTCTTCGTGGAGCGCAAGGTCGTCCACGACGCGCGCGTCCTGCCGCCCGCCAAGGCCGAGGCGAACGCCTGACCGCCCCCGGGGACTGGTGTGCGGCCGCTCCCATCGCCTAATGTTTGACTGAGTCAAGCATTGGGAGGGTGGACATGGAGGTGACCCAGGAGGACGTCGGCACGGTCCGCGCGTTCAACCGCTTCTACACCGGGGTGATCGGCGTGCTCGGCGAGGGGCTCGTCCGGTCGCCGTACTCGCTCACCGAGGCGCGGGTGATCTTCGAGCTGGCGCAGCGGGAGGACACCGAGGTGCTCGCCCTGCGCCGCGCCCTCGGCCTCGACGCCGGCTACCTCAGCCGGATGCTCACCCGCTTCGAGACCGACGGCCTCGTCGCCCGCGAGCGCGCGGTCGGCGACGCCCGGCGCCAGATCGTCCGGCTCACCGCGCGGGGCCGCGAGGTGTTCGCGATGCTGGACGAGCGGTCCGTCGCCGAGATCCGCGAGCTGCTGGACGAGCTGGCCCCCGCCGACCGCGGCCGCCTGCTGACCGCGATGCGCTCCATCCACGGCATCCTCGGCGACCGCCCGGCCGGGGACGCGTTCGTCCTGCGCGCGCTGCGTCCCGGCGACCTCGGCTGGGTGGTGGGGCGCAACGGCGCCCTCTACGACGTCGAATGCGGCTGGGACCGGACCTACGAGGCCCTGGTCGCCTCCGTCGTCGCCGACTACGTGCGCGGCCACGACCCGGAGCGCGAGAACGCCTGGATCGCCGAGACCGGCGGAGTGCGGCTGGGCGCGGTGTTCTGCGTCCGGCGCGAGGACGACGTCGCGCAGCTCCGCCTCCTGCACGTCGAACCCGACGCCCGCGGTATGGGCGTCGGGGCCGCGCTGGTGGGGGAGTGCGTCCGGTTCGCCGCCGAGACCGGCTACGGCGAGATCATGTTGTGGACCACGGCGCTCCAGCGTCCCGCGCACCGCCTCTACGAGCGGGCGGGTTTCGTCCTGGAAGAGGAGGAGCCCGCGGTGGAGCGCTTCGGGGACGTCGTGCACGGTCAGGTCTGGCGCAAGAAGCTGTGAGCCGGACCCCGTGGACGGTGTCGCGCCTCCACGGGGTCCGGCTCCGCAGCGATCCCTACTGCGTGGCGGCCGGGACGGGGGTCGGACGGAGTTCCGGCCGCCGCTGTCTCACCGGCGAAGCGCCGGTTCCTCTCGGGGCTGATTCCCACCTCCCTTCCGCGCCGCGCCGGGCGCGGGCGATCGCCCGGCGTTAGGGGGAGGGCGCCGCGTGGGCGCCCGGAAGCCTGCGGCCGGACCGGCGGCACGGCTGCGCGCCGCCGCCGGCCCGGCCGTTCGGGACACCGGTGCCGCGGGGGCGAGCGGTACCGGGCCCAGGGGGAGACGATGGCGCCGGGCCGGTCCGGTACGGCCGAGGACCCGAGGTGTGCCGCCGCGCGCCGCCGCCCCGGCGACCGCTGGGGGGCGGTGCCGGCCGCGGTGCGGCGCGCCGTGGACGTCCTCGGCCGTACGGACCGGGCCGCGCGGGGGAAGGAGTGGCGAGGCGGGCCGGATCTCACGCCGCGTGCGGTGCATCCGCCGCCTCCCTTCTCACGACCTGGAGCTTTACCGCCCCAAGATTCTTCGTTCACCCTGTGTCACGATCTCGTTGCGATAAGTACCCGCTGGTCATGCGCGCGTAAACCGGCGCCCGCGCAAAGAATCAAGATCGCGAAGTCGCCTTTACCTCGGCATTGCCCGAGGTCGCGGGTGCGGGCGCCGGCCGGCCGGGCAGCCCGGCGGTGCCGGCCAGCAGCACCGCGATGGCGGCGGCGCCGAACCACGCCACGCCGTGGAACCCGGCCACCGGGCCGCCGTCCGCCTGCTGGACGATCAGCGCGACGGCCGCGATGCCGGCCGAGGCGCCGAGCTGGTTGAGCATGTAGAGCACCGAGCTGCCCTGCGGGACGAGTTCGGGCGGCAGCGTCCGGTACAGCGCGCCCATCGTCGGCGCCCCGACGCAGCCGAGCCCCACGCCGACGGCGAGCGCGGCGAGGGACGTCCAGATCTCGTCGGCGCCCGCCGTGACGCGCGTGAAGGCCAGCATGCCGAGCAGCGCCAGCGCCGCGCCGCCCTGGGCGAGCGCCCGGGACCCGGCGCGGTCGGACAGGCGTCCCGCCACCGGCATGGCGAGGGCGCCGCCGAGCCCGACGGGCGTGACCAGCAGGCCGGCCGCGAGGGCGCCGTGCCCGTGGGCCTGCTGGTAGTACAGCGGCAGCATGAACAGGGCGGCGAAGGTGCCGAGCCCGGTCAGCGTCATGACGGTGACGCCGGCGGTGAACGACGCGCGGGCGAACAGCCGGACGTCGATGAGCGGCGGCGTCCGGCGGACCCGCAGCGCGTGCACGGCGTACCCGGCGAGCAGCGCGACGGCGGCGGCGAGGGGGACCAGCGGCTGCCAGGCCGGGTGCCCGACGGCCCGGGAGAGGGCGAGGATCCCGGCCGCGAACCCGGGGCCGAGCAGCGCCAGCCCCGCCACGTCGAGCCGGGCGCGCGGGGTGCCGGACGCGGGGGAGTCCGCCAGGACGCGCCTCGCCAGCAGCAGCGCGACCAGGCCGACCGGCAGGTTGATGAGGAACATCCACCGCCAGCCGAGCGCGTCCAGCACGACCCCGCCCACGATGGGGCCGGCGACCGGTCCGAGGGACAGGATGAGGCCCATCAGGCCCATGACCCGTCCCGCGCGGGCGGGTCCGGCGGCGCGGGCGAGCAGGACCAGCACCAGCGGGTCGATGATCCCGGCGCCGATCCCCTGGAGGACGCGGAAGGCGATCAGGCTGCCCACGTCCCAGGCCAGCGCCGAGGCGAGCGACCCGGCCAGGAACACCGCCAGCCCGCCGAGCCAGAGCCGCCGTGCCCCGACCCGGTCCACCGCCCACGAGGTGACCGGGATCGCGACGGTCAGGGCCAGCAGGTAGGCGGTGGAGACCCAGCCGACCGCGCCCAGCGAGGTGCCGAACTCGGCGACGAGGGTGTCCGCCGCGACGGCGACCATCGTCCCGTCCAGGATCCCCATGATCCCGCCGAGCAGGACCGCCGCGATCAGCCACCGCAGCGCCCGGTCGAACCGGCCGGTGTCCGTGTCGTCCATGCGTCATCTCCCAACTTGGACTTGTCAGTCTGGAAAAGAAGACTAGACAGACTTGCTTGCGCAAGTCCATCCGACCAGACTCGTGAGTCCAATTCGGGTAGGCTGGCGGGCATGAGCGCAGTGGGAGCAGGGGATCTCACCGGATCGCGTGGGCGCATCGACAAACGGCAGGCCATCCTCGACGCGGCGTTCGCCGTGTTCGCCCGGGAGGGGTACGCCCAGGCCGGGGTGGACGCGATCGCCGCCGAGGCCGGCGTCGCCAAGGCCACCGTGTACAACCACTTCGGTGACAAGGAGACCGTGCTCCGCCAGACGGTCGGGCTCCTGGCGGAGCAGGCGCTCGCGCAGAACCTGGCCGCCGTCGGGCGCCTGACCGACACCGGCGGCGACCTGCGGGCGCTGCTGGAGGACGTCGGCCTCAGCCTCGCCCACTGCTACTGCGACGAGCGCTCCTGGACGCTGCGCCGCCTGCTGCTCAGCGAGTTCAGCCGCTTCCCCGACCTGCTCGGCCTCGTCTTCGGGCAGGTGAACGACCGGGTGATCGAGGCCCTCGCCGACCGCCTGGCGCGGCTGGCCCTCGCCGGCCGCCTGCACGTCACCGACCCGGTCGCCGCCGCCGAGCAGTTCGCGGCCCTGCTGGGGTCGCCCCTCGACAAGCGCACCCGGCTCGGCACCCGGGACGTTTCCGACGAGGAGATCCGCGCCGTCGTCTCGGCGGCGGCCGGCACGTTCCTCAAGGCCTTCGCGGCGCCCTGAGCGGCGGGTCGTCCACCGGCTCGGCCTGCCCGCCCGTCCGGGCCGCCGCCGTGGTGCGGCGGTGTAGGAGGTGGCGGGCCAGCGCCAGGACCGCGAGGAAGGCCACGAGTGCGCAGAGGCCCGTCCAGCCGGACCGGGTGTAGGCGGTGGCGCCGAGCCACGAGCCGGTGCTGCCGCCCAGGAACGCGCAGGTCATGTAGGCGGTGTTGATGCGGCTGCGGGCGTCCGGGCGCAGCGCGAAGATCCGCGCCTGGTTCGCGATCATGCCGGACTGCATCGCCACGTCCAGCAGCAGCGTCCCGGCGCCGAGCGCCACGAGCCCGGCCGCGCCGCCGAGGGTGCCGAACGCCAGGACCCCGGCGGACGCGAGGGTCCCGAGGATCGCGACGAGGCTGACGGGGTCCGATCCCCGGCGGTCGACCTGGCGTCCCGCGACGGGCATCGCGACCATGGTGCCCGCGCTGACCAGCGCCAGGACGCCGACCGCCTGCGCGCCCAGCCCGTACACCGGGCCGGTGAGCAGCAGCGCGACCCCCGTCCACACCGCCTGGAAGCCGCCGAAGACCGTCGCCTGGTAGAAGCACGACCGGCGCAGCTCGGGCTCCTGCCGCAGCAGCCGCAGCGGCGCGGCCAGCAGCGCCGGGTACGGCTGCCGCGAGGGCGGGACGGTCGCCGGCAGGACGAACGCCAGCGCCACGGCGATCGACAGCGCGACGACCGCGGCGATCAGGTACGGCGCACGCCAGCCGAGCCACTCGCCGGCCAGGCCGCCGAACGTCCGGGCCAGCAGGATGCCGCCGATCGACCCGGCCAGCAGCGTCCCCATGACCGCGCCGCGCCGGTCGTCCGGCACGAGCCCGGCCGCCATCGGCGCGATGACCTGCGCGATCACGGTGGTGACGCCGACCAGGGCGCTCGCGCCGATGAGGCCCGGAAGCGCGGGCGCGCCGGCCGCGCCGAGCAGGCCCGCGCCGGTCACGCCCAGCATGACGACGATGAGCGGGCGGTGCGGCAGCCGGTCCCCGAGCGGCACCAGCAGGAAGTTCCCGGCCGCGTACCCGAACTGCGCGGCGGTCACCACCAGGGCGGCCGAGTCCGGCGACACGTCCAGCCCGGACGCCACGAGCGGGCTGACCGCCTGCGGGAAGTAGATGTTCCCCACGGCGACGCCGCAGGTCAACGCGAGAAGAAAGATCACCCGGCGGCCGAGGGCGGCCGCAGGTGGCACAGAAGACGACACGGATGCTCCATGCATTCGACACCGGCGCATGCTTCGCGCAGGCAGGCCTGGCGGGACGATCCCCGCGTGGGACTCGCCTCGGCGTCGTGGAGCGCGGTGCCGGCTAGGCCGCCGCGCGCTCCGCCGCCGAGAAGCCGGTGGACCAACGAGCGGCGGTGTGCACGAGCAGCCTCCTGGGTGGCGTTCAGAGCATCGCGCCGACCCTGGCACGCGGGGCCGGGAACGCGCAACGCGATTTCCGGCATCCCGGCCTCATGACCCTGGCGTCGGCGAGGGACGGTCGCAGCCGGCGGCCCGCGTGCGGGAACACCCTTGGGGCCGGGACGTTCTACGGAGTGTGGGGTTTGGTCGCCGGCATGTGTCGGACGCCGGGACCACGGCAACGTCGCCGCCCTCGCCGGGTGATCGCTGAGAGCGAACGTTGCTGCGGAAACAAAATGCTGCTCCGTTTTCTTGAGTGAGAGTGACTCAACTTGAGGTTGGGTCTTCCAACGGACTTGGAGCTGAGCATGAGCGAGACCCTGACGCTGCCGGTGCTGCCCCTTGAGGACGGGGTCGTTCTGCCCGGCATGGTGGTTCCGCTGGACCTGTCCGAGAGCGGCGAGGTGCGGGCCGCCATCGAGGCCGCGCGGGCGGTGACGCAGTCCAAGGGGCCGGGCATCCGGTCGGTGAGCAAGCCGCGGGTGCTGCTGGTCCCCAGGCTGCACGGGCAGTACGCCGGCATCGGCACGCTCGGCGTGATCGAGCAGGAGGGGCGGCTGCCCGGCGGCGAGCCGGGCGCGGTCGTCCGCGGCGTGCAGCGGGTGCGGATCGGCACCGGCACGACCGGGCCGGGCGCGGCGCTGTGGGTCGAGGGCACCGCGGTCGAGGCGCCGCCGGCGTCCGGCCGGGCGCAGGAGCTGGCGAAGGAGTACAAGGGCCTGGTCAGCGCGATCCTGCAGAAGCGCGGTGCCTGGCAGGTCGTGGACGTGGTGCAGCAGATCGACGACCCGTCCACGCTGGCCGACAACGCCGGGTACGCGCCGTACCTGACCGACGAGCAGAAGATCGAGGTCCTGGAGACCACCGATGTGGTGGAGCGCCTTGAGCTCGTGATCGGGTGGACGCGCGACCACCTCGCCGAGCTGGACGTGGCGGAGACGATCCGCAAGGACGTCCAGGAGGGCATGGACCGGACGCAGCGGGAGTTCCTGCTGCGGCAGCAGCAGGAGGCCATCCGCAAGGAGCTGGCCGAGCTGAACGGCGACCCCGCCGACGAGGAGGACGACTACCGGGCCCGGATCGAGGCCGCGAACCTCCCCGAGAAGGTGCGCGAGGCGGCGCTGAAGGAGGTCGACAAGCTGGAGCGGTCGTCCGACGCGTCGCCGGAGGGCGGCTGGATCCGCACGTGGCTCGACACGGTCCTCGACATCCCGTGGAACGAGCGGACCGAGGACGCCTACGACATCGCGGGCGCGCGGGAGATCCTGGACACCGACCATGCAGGGCTGGACGACGTGAAGGAGCGCATCGTCGAGTACCTGGCCGTGCGCAAGCGGCGTGAGGACCGTGGCCTCGGTGTCGTGGGCGGACGCAGGAGCGGTGCGGTGCTGGCTCTGACCGGTCCTCCTGGCGTGGGCAAGACCTCGCTTGGCGAGTCGGTCGCGCGCGCCATGGGGCGCAAGTTCGTTCGCGTCGCCCTGGGCGGCGTCAGGGACGAGGCCGAGATCCGCGGTCACCGCCGTACCTACGTGGGCGCGCTTCCCGGACGCATCGTCCGGGCCGTTCGCGAGGCCGGTTCGATGAACCCGGTCATCCTGCTGGACGAGGTCGACAAGGTCGGCGCCGACTACAGGGGCGACCCCACCGCGGCGCTGCTGGAGGTCCTCGACCCCGAGCAGAACCACACCTTCCGGGACCACTACCTGGAGGTGGAGCTCGACCTCAGCGACGTGCTCTTCCTCGCCACCGCGAACGTGGTGGAGGCCATCCCCGGGCCGCTGCTCGACCGGATGGAGCTGGTGGAGCTGGACGGCTACACCGAGCACGAGAAGGTCACGATCGCCCGCGACCACCTGCTGCCGCGCCAGCTCGACAAGGCGGGGCTGGAGGCGTCCGAGGTCGGCTTCGGCGACGACGCGCTGCGGCTGCTGGCGGCCGAGTACACCCGGGAGGCCGGTGTCCGGTCCCTGGACCGCTCGATCGCGCGGGTGCTGCGCAAGGTCGCCGCGAACGTCGCGCTGGAGAAGGCCGCGCTGCCGGTCCGGATCGGCGCCGACGACCTGAAGGACTACCTGGGCCGGCCCCGGTTCACCCCGGAGGTCGAGCTGAGCAGGAACGAGCGCCGCACCGGCGTGCCGGGCGTGGCGACGGGCCTCGCGGTCACCGGCGCCGGCGGCGACGTCCTCTACATCGAGGCGTCGCTGGCCGACAAGGAGACCGGCGACACCGGCGTGACGCTCACCGGGCAGCTCGGCGACGTCATGAAGGAGTCGGCCCGGATCGCGCTGTCCTACCTGCGCTCGCGCGGCGCGGAGCTGGAACTGCCGGTCGGCGACCTGAAGGACCGCGGCGTGCACGTCCACGTGCCCGCCGGCGCGATCCCGAAGGACGGCCCGAGCGCGGGCATCACCATGACGACGGCCCTGGCGTCCCTGCTGTCGGGACGGCCGGTCCGCACGGACGTGGCGATGACCGGCGAGGTGTCGCTGACCGGGCGGGTGCTGCCGATCGGCGGGCTGAAGCAGAAGCTGCTGGCCGCGTCGCGGCTCGGCATCACCACCGCGATCGTGCCGAAGCGCAACGAGCCGGACCTTGAGGACGTCCCGGCCGAGGTGCTGGAGAACATGACCGTCTTCACGGTCAGCGACGTCCGCGAGGTGCTTGACCTGGCCCTGGAGCCGGCCACCGCCGTGGTCGCCGCCTGACCGGCGGTGCCGTCCGAAACGCCCGTGCCGGGTTCGTCCCCGGTACGGGCGTTTTGGCGGCAACCCGGGATTCGGTCGGCCCGAAATGCCCGCCACGCATGGTGCCGGACGGCACGGGGACACCGGGCGGGGTGTTGATGGCAATGTGGCAGCCCGCGCCGGCGGGCGAACGAGTTCCGTGGTACATCGTCGTCCTGCGCGCGGTCGTCGTGACCGTCGCGCTGGGCTTTCTCTGCGTCTTCTTCTATTTCGCGTTCAGGCTCACGCTGACGCCCGTCCACGACAACGGGCAGGCGGGCGGGAACACCGATCCGGGCCGTTCACTGCGTTTCTACATGGACCGCCCCACCAAGGATGCGCTCCTGCAGATCGGCGGCAACCTGGCCCTCCTCGCGCCCTTGGGCGTGCTGCTTCCCCTCGTCTGGACGACCCTCCGCGGCCCGATACGGCTGGCCCTGCTGACCGGACTGTTCTCCCTGGCCATCGAGACGATCCAGGGCGCTTTCGTGATGGGACGCGCTTTCGACATCGACGATGTCATCCTCAATGTCGCCGGTGTGCTGCTGGCCTATCTGCTCCTTGGCCGGCGCCTGTCAAGAACGGTTCGCGGCACTTAACGGGGAGTCAGGCGGAAGACTCTGAGTTCCCGGTCGGTGCGTTCCACGTAACGGTCGTAGACGGGCCAGACCGTGGTGAGCCGGGGCCAGATCTCCTTGCGCTCCGTGTCGTCCAAGAGGTGGGCGGTGACGGGGACGGAACGGCCCTGGAAACTGACGTCCGCATCGGGATTCTTGATGAGGTTCCCCGTCCAGGCGGGGTGCTTCTCGCGGCCGAAGTTGGAGCCGACGACGTACCAGCCGCCGTCCGGGATGGGCAGGCACGCGAGCGGGGTCTGCCGCTGGAGGCCGCTGACGGCGCCGGTCGACGTCAGGACGAGGCTCGGGACGAGCAGCTGCCCGAGCATGAGGCGGCCCCCACTGAGCTTGTGCAGCCTCCTGTCGACGGGCGGCACGACCTTGGGGCCCACCTTGGAGAACCATTCGGCGCCTGAGACCCGCTGGAAGACGGGTCCGAACGTGCGCTGGATGAGGGTCGGCATAGGGGTCTTCTCCTTGGGGGCGAGCCGTCCCGCCCGGCGTGGGTTCAGGTGGCCGTTCTGGGCCAGCCACCGCAGCCCGTCCGCGACGGTCTCCTCCACGGGACGCAACGTGAGATCGAGAGCGTCCAGGATGGGGCGGTCGTCGGTCGGCACCAGCGTCACCATGAACTCGGCGGCGTCACGGGTGAGCGGGTAGTCGAAGTGGTGGACGCGCTTGGCCGCGTCCAGCGCGGAACCCAGTTCGAGCATGAGGCGGCTGGGGACGCGTATACGGCGGCACTTCACGCCGGTGAGGCGGTCGCAGAGGTCGGCGTACTGGGGCCAGGTCAGGTAGTGCCCGCCGAGCACCCAGCGGCTCGGCCCCTGCCGCGCCTCCACGGAACGTGCCAACGCCTCGCCCAGGTCACGGACGTCGATGACGGAGACGCCGCCGCCCGGAAGCGGCCACACCTTGCCGAGCGCGGCGGCGAGGCCCTCCATGAGCGCGTCCAGCACCGGCTGGTCCGGGCCGCACACGCCGCCCGGGTAGACGATCGTGACCGGTGCGCCGTCCGCTTGCAGGCCGCGCACGTAGCGCTCGGCCGCGAGCTTGGACTTGCCGTAGTCGGTGCGCGGGCTCGCCAGAGCGTCCCCGGCGGTGATGACCGGGCCGTTCGGCGGCACGAACACCCCGATCGTCGACACGTGGACGACGGGGGAGAGGCCCTGGGCGACCGCTCCGCCGACCACGTTGCGGGTGCCGCGGACGTTGACCTCGACCAGGTCGCCGGCACCGCCGGTCACCCCGATCGCGGCGGCCGTGTGGATCGCGGCCTCGCAGCCTTTGAGCGCCTGCGACACCGCGTCCGCGTCCAGCATGTCCCCCTGGACGAACTCCACGTCCTCGGCCGCGACACCGATCGACCGCAGCACCCGGGCCGCCTTCCGGGCGTCGCGGACGAGCGCGCGCGGCCGGTGCCCGGCGGCCAGCAGGGCGCGGACGGTGTGGGACCCGACGAACCCGGAGGCGCCGGTGACGAAGATCCGCATGGCACAAAACTAGCGTTTGCTAACCACGCGCCGGCGGCCGCCGCCCGCTTAACGGCCTCGTTTTCGGACACCTCCATTACCGGGGAGGCGGACAGCCGGCCGTTGACGCGTCTGGAACGCTCCATCAGACTCGTGACTCCACCTGACCGCCGACCGGGAGGGGATCGATGAGGATCGGATTGGCCGGCGCGGGGCGCATCGGTGCGCGCCACGCCGCGGCCCTGTACGACGTGCCTGAAGTGGAGTCGCTGGTCATCGCCGACGCCGATCCGGGCCGCGCCCGCGATCTCGCGGCGCGGCTGCCGGCACCGGATCGCGTCACCGCGCTGGACACCGTCGAGGGGCTCTTCTCCGCCGGCCTGGACGGGCTGATCGTCGCGGCGGCCACGGACGCGCACGCGGACCTGGTCGACCGCGCGGTGCGCGCCCGGATCTCCGTCTTCTGCGAGAAACCGCTCGCCGCCGACCTCGATGGAACGTTCCAAGTCGTCCGGGCGGCGGCCGGCGCCGACGTCCCGGTGCAGGTCGGCTTCCAGCGCCGGTTCGACGCCGGGAACGCGGCGGCGCGCGAGGCCCTCGCGTCCGGGCGGCTCGGCTGGCTGCACACCGTCCGGTCGTCCAGCTTCGACCCGGCGCCGCCGCCCGCCGAGTACGTCCCGTCGTCGGGCGGCCTGTTCCGCGACTGCGTCATCCACGACTTGGATCTGATCCGGTTCGTCACGGGACGCGAGGTCGTGCGGGTGATGGCCGCGGGCGCCAACCGCGGCGACGACTTCTTCCGCGAGTACGGCGACATCGACACCGGGTCCGCGCTGCTGATCCTGGACGACGGGACGCTCGGCCAGGTCGCGGCCACCCGCTACAACGCCGCCGGGTACGACGCGCGGCTGGAACTGTTCGGGTCCAAGGACAGCGTCATCACCGGCCTGGACGACCGCACGCCCGTGACCGCGCTGCCCGAGCAGGGCGAGGCGCCGAGGGCCGCCTACAGCGGGTTCATGGAGCGCTTCTCCGACGCCTACGACGCCGAGTTGCAGGCCTTCGTGGACCTCGTGGCGGGACGCCGCGCGAACCCGTGCCCTCCCGAGGAGGCCCTGGAGGCGTTCTACCTCGCCGAGGCGTGCGAGCTGTCCATGCGGCAGGGGCGGATCGTCGGCATCGAAGAGGTACGGCGGTGAAGGTCGCGGGCGCACCGATCTCGTGGGGCGTGTGCGAGGTGCCCGGCTGGGGCCACCAGATGGAGCCCGTGAGAGTGCTCGGCGAGATGCGCGACCTCGGGCTCGCCGCCACGGAACTGGGCCCGTCCGGCTTCCTTCCCGGCGCAGCCCAGGAGAGGGACCAACTGCTGTCATCCTACGGACTCGGGCTTGTGGGGGCGTTCGTACCGATCGTCTTGCACGACCCTGCCTCCGATCCCTTGCCCGTTGTCGAGCGGGCCCTGGACGAGATCGGCGGCGTCCTCGTCTTGGCCGCCGCCACCGGACTCGACGGCTACGACGAGCGTCCCGTTCTCGACACCAAGGCGTGGTCGACGCTGCTTGCGAATCTCGACGCGATCGCCGCACACGCCGCCGCCCGCGACAGGCTCGTCACCTTGCACCCGCACGTAGGGACGGTCGTGGAAAGGCGCGCCGAGGTCGAGCGCGTACTGGGCGGCTGCAGCATCCCGCTCTGCCTCGACACAGGGCATCTCCTGGTCGGCGGCACCGATCCGGTCTGGCTGGCGCGATTCGCTGCGCCGCGCATAGCGCACGTCCACCTGAAGGACGTCGACGTAGGGCTCGCCCAACAGGTGCTCAACGGCGACGTCGCGTACACGAACGCGGTACGGGACGGTCTGTACCGGCCACTCGGGGACGGCGACATTGACATCTCCGGCCTCGTCCGCACGCTGGAAGGCGCCGGTTACGAAGGCTGGTGGGTGATGGAACAGGACACCGTCCTTACAGACGCCCCAGCGGAGGGCGACGGACCGTACGACGACGTCCGCCGGAGCCTGGACTTCCTCGCAGGGATGGGCCGATGACGTTCGACCTCATCACGATGGGACGGGTAAGCGTCGACGTCTACCCGGACCAGGTGGGCGTGCCGCTGGAGGACGTCGATTCGTTCGGGAAGTACCTCGGCGGCAGCCCGACCAACGTCGCCGTGGCGGCGGCCAGGTACGGCCGCCGCACCGCCGTCATCACCCGCACCGGAGACGACCCCTTCGGGCGGTTCATCCACAAGGCGCTCCAGGGGTACGGGGTGGACGACCGGTTCGTCACCGCCGTACCAGGACTGCCGACGCCACTCGCGTTCTGCGAGATCTTCCCGCCGGACGATTTCCCGCTGTACTTCTACCGCTACCCCAAGGCACCCGACCTGGAGATCCGTCCAGACGAGCTGGACCTGGAGGCGATCCGCGCAGCCCGCATCGTCTGGGCCACGGTCACAGGTCTCTCGCAGGAGCCCAGCCGTGAAGCGACCCTGAACGCGCTTGCCGAGCATCCCGGCCAGACCGTCATCGACCTCGACTACAGGCCGATGCTCTGGGACGACCCGGCGGAGGCCCCGCACTGGGCCGGGCTCGCCCTGGAACGGGCGTCCGTCGCGGTCGGCAACCTGGACGAGTGCGAGGTCGCGGTGGGGGAGCGGGACCCGCGCGCCGCCGCCCGCGCGATCCTGTCCCGCGGCCCGGACCTCGCCATCGTGAAGATGGGACCGGACGGCGTCCTCGCGGCGACGGCCGACGAGATGGTGCAGGTGCCCCCGGTCAAGGTCGACGTCGTCAACGGCCTCGGCGCCGGGGACGCGTTCGGCGGCGCCATCTGCCACGGCCTCCTCGCCGGGTGGGGCCTGCGGCGGCTCGTCGAGTTCGCGGGCGCCGCCGGGGCGATGGTCGCGTCCCGCATCGCCTGCTCGGACGCGATGCCCACGCAGGGCGAGGTCGAACAACTCCTCAAGGAGCCCCGATGAAACACCACCTGCCCGCCGGAACCACTGCCGAGGGGCCGTACGGGCTCGTCGTGACACCGGAATCGGCCGGCTGGGCGCACTCCGCCCTGCGCGTCCTGGAACTGCCGGACGCCGCGTCGCACACGTTCGAGACGGGTGAGTTCGAGACGATCGTGCTGCCGCTCGCCGGGTCGTGCACCGTCGAGTGCGACGGCGAGCGGTTCGAACTGGAAGGACGCGACGACGTCTTCAGCCGCGTCAGCGATTTCGCGTACGTGCCGCGCGACGCGCAGGTCACCGTCCAGGGCCGTGGACGGTTCGCGCTCGCCGGCGCCCGGTGCGAGTCACGGCTGGAGCCGCGCTACGGACCCGCCGAGAAGGTCCCCGTGGAGCTGCGAGGAGCCGGATTGGCGAGCCGGCAGGTCAACAACTTCGGCACACCGGAGGGCTTCCCGTTCGCCGAGAAGCTGATCGCGTGCGAGGTGCTGACGCCCGGCGGCTGCTGGTCGTCGTTCCCGCCGCACAAGCACGACGAGGAGACGCCGGACGAGGCCGTCCTGGAGGAGATCTACTACTTCGAGGTCGCCCGGGACGGCATGGGCTACCAGCGCGTCTACGGTTCGCCGGGACGTCCCATCGACGTGCTCGCCGAGGTGCGCAGCGGCGACGCCGTCCTGATCCCGCACGGCTGGCACGGCCCGTCCATGGCCCCGCCCGGGAACGACCTGTATTACCTCAACGTGATGGCCGGGCCGTCGCCGGAGAGGGCCTGGCGCATCTGCGACGACCCGTCGCACGCGTGGATCCGGGACACGTGGGCGGGCCAGCCACTCGACCCCCGGCTGCCGTTGACCTCGGTGGAGGGACGGTCATGAGGCTCACGGTCGGTCAGGCGGTCGTTCGTTTCCTGGCGGCGCAGTACAGCGAGCGGGACGGGGTGGAGCGGCGGTTCTTCGCTGGCTGCTTTGGGATCTTCGGTCACGGCAATGTGGCGGGGATGGGGCAGGCGCTGCTGGAGCATGCCGACGATTTCCCGTATTACATGGCGCGCAACGAGCAGGCGATGGTGCATGCGGCGTCCGGCTACGCGCGGATGAGTGATCGGTTGTCGACGTTTGCGTGTACGACGTCGATCGGGCCGGGTGCGACGAACATGGTGACCGGTGCGGCGTTGGCGACCGTCAACCGGTTGCCGGTGTTGTTGTTGCCGGGTGATGTCTTCGCCACGCGTGCGGCCAATCCGGTGTTGCAGGAGTTGGAGGATGCGCGGTCGTTCGATGTGTCGGTGAATGATTGCTTCAAGCCGGTGTCGAGGTATTGGGATCGGATCAATCGTCCTGAGCAGTTGCCGGGTGCGTTGCTGGCGGCGATGCGGGTGCTGACCGATCCGGCCGAGACGGGCGCGGTCACTTTGGCGCTTCCGCAGGATGTGCAGGCGGAGGCGTTGGAGTGGCCGGAGGAGTTGTTCGTGCGGCGGGTGTGGCGTATCGCCCGTCCCGTCCCCGAGCCGGCCGCGCTCGATGAGGCCGCCGCCATTCTGCAAGCCGCCGAACGTCCGCTCATCGTCGCGGGTGGCGGTGTCATCTACTCGGGCGCGACTGAGGAGTTGCGTGCGTTCGCTGAGCGGACGGGTATCCCGGTGGCCGAGACGCAGGCGGGCAAGGGCGCGCTGCCTTGGGAGCACGCCTGTTCGGTGGGTGCCATTGGTGCGACGGGCACTACGGCGGCCAACGCGCTGGCGCGCGAGGCCGATGTCGTGGTCGGTATCGGTACCCGTTACAGCGATTTCACCACTGCCTCCCACAGCCTCTTCGCCAACCCGGCGGTGAAGTTCATCAACGTCAACGTCGCGAGGTTCGACGCCGCGAAACTCGCGGGCTGCGCCCTGGTCGCGGACGCCAGAGAGGGAATCAGGGGCCTGAACGTAGCCGTGGACGGCTACACCGTTCCCGATGCCTACCGGGACTCGGCGCGAGCCCTGACAGCCGACTGGAACGCGAAGGTCGACCAGGCCTACGCCCCCCAGAACGGAGATCTGCTCACCCAGGCCGAGGTCATCGGGGCGGTCAACGACGTCAGCGAACCCCAGGACGTCGTCGTGTGCGCGGCCGGGTCGATGCCGGGTGATCTGCACAAGCTGTGGCGGGCGCGCGATCCCAAGGGCTACCACGTCGAGTACGGCTACTCCTGCATGGGCTATGAGATCGCGGGCGGGCTCGGCGTGAAGATGGCCGCCCCGGACCGCGAAGTCTTCGTCATGGTCGGCGACGGGTCGTACCTGATGATGGCCCAGGAACTGACCACGGCCGTCGCCGAAGGGATCAAGCTGGTCGTTGTCCTGGTCCAGAACCACGGATACGCCTCGATCGGCAACCTGTCCGAATCGGTCGGAGCCGACCGGTTCGGCACCCGCTACCGCGCCCGGACCGCCACCGGTCTCGACGGCGCCACGCTCCCCGTCGACCTGGCCGCCAACGCCGCCAGCCTCGGCGCCGACGTGATCCGCGCCTCCACGGCGGACGATCTGCGGGACGCGCTCCACGCGGCGAGGAAGGCAGCGCGGACGACGGTTATCCACATTGAGACGAACCCCTTGGCAGGTACCCCCGACAGTGCGGCATGGTGGGACGTCCCGGTCGCGGAGGTGTCGGCACTGGACTCCACCAGGGAGGCCCGTGCCCGATATGAGGAGGATCGGCGCGCACGCCGCCGCCATCTGTGATCCACTCCTCTGACCGACCACTCGGGGAGAAACGGAGCATCCGATGAGAGGCGTTTTCGCGCGTGGGACGTCCAGGGGCCTCGCGGTGCTGGCCGCCGCGGGGCTGCTGGCGCTGAGCGCCTGCAGCAGTTCGGGCGGCAAGAAGTCCGAGGGGGCCCCGGAGGGCGCCGGCCCCCGGCTGAAGATCGCGATGGTCACGCACTCCGGTGCCGGCGACACCTTCTGGGACATCGTGCAGAAGGGCGCGAAGGCCGCCGCCGCCAAGGACAACGTCGAGTTCCTGTACTCGGCCGACCCGGACGGCGGCAAGCAGGCCCAGCTCGTGCAGGCCGCGATCGACAAGAAGGTCGACGGCATCATCGTCACCCTCGCCAAGCCGGACGCGATGAAGGACGTGCTGGCCCGCGCCACCGCCGCGAAGATCCCGGTGGTGTCGATCAACTCCGGCGCCGCCGACTCGGCGAAGCTCGGCGCGATCGCGCACTTCGGGCAGGACGAGTCGATCGCCGGTGAGGCGGCCGGCACCGAGCTGGGGAAGATCGGCGCGAAGAAGGCGCTGTGCGTCGTCCACGAGCAGGGCAACGTCGGCCTCGAGGACCGCTGCGCCGGTGCGAAGAAGACGTTCGGCGGCGACCTGCAGAACCTGTTCGTCCAGGGCACGAACATGCCGGAGGTGAAGTCGTCCATCACGGCCAAGCTCCAGGCCGACAAGAGCATCGACGGCATCCTGACGCTCGGCGCCCCGTTCGCCGCCACCGCCGTCGACTCGGTCAAGGAGACCGGCAGCAAGGCCAAGATCGGCACGTTCGACCTGAACAAGGACCTGATCGCCTCGATCAAGTCCGGCGCGATCGAGTTCGCCGTCGACCAGCAGCCCTACCTGCAGGGCTACGAGGCCGTCGACGAGCTGTGGCTGCTGAAGAACAACGGCAACGTGCTCGGCGGCGGGCGCCCCGTGCTGACCGGGCCCGCGATCGTCACCATGGAGAACGCCGGCGACCTGGAGGCGTTCGCGAACCGGGGGACGCGATGACCCAGACCGTGGCCGAGCCGCCCCCGGCGGCCGGCGCGGCCCCCGACGAGCGCCTGGCCCGGCAGTCGCCGCTGCGGCGGCTGCTGGGCCGCCCGGAACTGGGCGCGCTCCTCGGCGCGGTCGCGCTGTTCGTGTTCTTCTCCATCGTCGCCGACGCGTTCCTGCAGACCGGGTCGTTCTCCACCGTCCTGTACGCCAGCTCGACGTTCGGGATCATGGCGGTCGGGGTGTCGCTGCTGATGATCGGCGGCGAGTTCGACCTGTCCGCCGGGGTGATGGTGACGTCCGCGGCGCTGATCGCGGCGCTGACCGCCTACCAGCTGACGCTGAACGTGTGGGCGGGCGTGGTGATCTCGCTCGTCCTGACGCTGGCGCTCGGCATGGTGAACGGCATCCTGTACGTCAAGACTAAGCTGCCGAGCTTCATCATCACGCTCGCCACGTTCTTCATGCTGGCTGGCCTGAACCTGGGCGTGACGAAGGCGCTCACCGGCAACGTCGCCAGCGACTCCGTCCGCGACATGGACGGCTTCGACACCGCCCGCTCGATCTTCGCGTCCGACGTCGACGTCCTCGGCGTCAACGTCAAGATCACCGTGTTCTGGTGGCTGCTGTTCGTGGCGGTCGCGACCTGGCTCCTGCTGCGCACCCGCGTCGGCAACTGGATCTTCGCGGCGGGCGGCTCGGCCGACAGCGCCCGCGCGGTCGGCGTCCCCGTCGCCCGCGTGAAGATCGGCCTGTTCATGGGCGTCGCGTTCTGCGCCTGGTTCTCCGGGATGCACCTGGTGTTCGCGTTCGCGACCGTCCAGTCCGGGGAGGGCGTCGGCAACGAGTTCCTCTACATCATCTGCGCGGTCATCGGCGGCTGCCTGCTGTCCGGCGGATACGGGTCGGCGATCGGCGCGGCGATCGGCGCGTTCATCTTCGGCATGACGAACAAGGGCATCGTGTACGCGGAGTGGAACCCCGACTGGTTCCGGTTCTTCCTCGGCGCGATGCTCCTGATCGCCACCGTCGTCAACCTGATCGTCCGGCGCAGGGTGGAGCGGTCCTCATGACGGACACCAAGGAGGCGCCGCTGATCAGGCTGGCCGGCGTCGGCAAGAACTACGGCAACGTCATCGCGCTGCGGGACGTGACCCTGCAGGCGTCCGCGGGCGAGGTCACGTGCGTCCTCGGCGACAACGGGGCGGGCAAGTCCACGCTCATCAAGGTCGTCGCCGGCCTGCACCGCCACGACACCGGCACCTACGAGGTCGAGGGCGAGGAGGTGGCGTTCGGCTCTCCGCGCGACGCGCTCGACCGCGGCATCGCGACCGTCTACCAGGACCTCGCGGTCGTCCCGCTGATGCCCGTCTGGCGGAACTTCTTCCTCGGCTCGGAGAAGCGCAAGGGCATCGGCCGCATGGACGTCGAGTTCATGCGGACGACCACCCACGGCGAGATGGCCGCGATGGGCATCGACCTGCGCGACGTCAACCAGCCCATCGGCACGCTGTCGGGCGGCGAGCGGCAGTGCGTGGCGATCGCCCGCGCCGTCTACTTCGGTGCCAAGGCCCTCGTCCTGGACGAGCCCACCGCGGCCCTCGGCGTCAAGCAGGCCGGGGTGGTGCTGCGCTACATCGTCCAGGCGCGGGAGCGGGGCCTCGCGGTCGTCTTCATCACCCACAACCCGCACCACGCCTACCCGGTCGGCGACCGCTTCCTGATCCTCAACCGGGGCCAGAGCATCGGCTACCACACCAAGGACGAGATCACCCGCGACGAGCTGACCGCCCTCATGGCGGGCGGCAGCGAACTGGAGGAACTCGCGCACGAACTCGACGCGGCCGGTTCGGAGACCACCGCCGGACGGCTGGCCAAGGAGGCCAAGGACCTGGGCCTCACCGACGACTGACACCGCGGTCCCCGCGCGCCGCCGCGCCCCGGCGCGAGAGGCGGGGCGGCGCGCGGCGGTGTCCTAGGTCCATTCGGCGTGTTCGAGGATGCGCGCCAGGCCGGGGGTGTTCCAGACGTCCACGATGAGGATCTTGGACTGGGGCAGGTACCAGAGGCGCTCGGTATAGCTGAACCGCGTCCGGTCGGTGGGCCCGTACCGGTTCACGTCATCGCGCGTGTAGCAGGGGACGCGCCACTCGCGGTACTCGGCCTTCTTCGAGCCGACGGCCGCGAGCCTGTTCACCGTCAGCCGGGCGCCGAGCCTGGCGTTGACCGCCCGCAGGCTCTCGTGGCCGGGGCAGCTCATCCCCTCGTCCTGGACGAACAGCGAGGCATAGGTGTCGGACGTCCTGTAGGAGGAGGCGATGTAGGCGCTGGCGTTCTCCAGGAAACTGCGTCCGAGCACGTGGAAGCCCGGGCACCACACCTGGCCGGGACCGACCGACGCCCTGATCGGCTCCTGCTTGGAGCACGTCTTCCAGGTGCTGACGTAGTAGCTGTCCGTGGGGAGGGTCCGCGGGGTGTCGCCGAACGACGCCGCGACGTGCGGGACCGCGTGGGTCATCCACGCCCCCGGGACCCGGACCGTGAACCGCCCGATGCGCATCGGCACGCCGGACGGGGTCGGCGCCGCCTTCGCCGCGACCGCGTTCGGCCGGTCGGGCCTGGTCGCCTCGTACACGCCGACGCCGCCTGCGGTGGCGCCGACGACGGCGGTCCCCGCGACGGCGACGGCGGCCTTGGTCCCGACCGCCGCGAGCAGCCCCGAAGACCCGGCCCCCGCCGCACCGGCGGCGCCCGCGCCCGCCGGGACCAGCCCCGCTGCGAGCGGGAACAGGGCGGCGAGACCGACGGCCGCCCCGGCGAGGAGGCGCATGCCGCGCGACTCCCAGTCCGGTCCGTAGACCGTCCGGGCCAGCTCGTCCAGCTCCTCGACGAACGCCGCCGCGCCGGCGGGCCGGTCCGCCGCCTCCTTCGCCATGCCCCGGGTGACGAGCGGGCGCAGCGCCCGCGGGACGTCCTCGGCCGGGACGTCCCCGGAAAGGTGCCCCGCCATGACCGAAGCGCGATCACCGCCGTAGGGCCGTCGTCCCGTCAGGGCCTCGAAGAACACGCAGGTCGCCGCGTAGACGTCGGTCGCCGCCGTGGCGGACTCGCCGCGCCACTGCTCGGGCGCCATGTAGACCGGCGTCCCCGCACCGGACGCGGCCCCTTCCGGCGTGGCGATGCCGAAGTCGATGAGCTTGCTGCACCCGTCGGCCGGGACGATCACGTTCGCCGGCTTGTAGTCGCGGTGCACCACCCCGGCCGCGTGCGCCGCGGCGAGACCGAGCAGCGACCCGCGCAGCACCGTCAGCGCCGCCTCGGGCTCCAGCCGCCCGTACCGGCCGAGGATCTCCTTGAACGAGACCCCGTTCACGGCCTCCATCACGATGGCGAGGTCGTCCCCGTGCTCGACGAGCCGGTAGAGCCGCGCCACATGCGGGTCGTCGACCTGCCCGAGGATCCGCGCCTCGTCCCGGAACCGCTCCCGCGCGCCCGGATCGGCCCCGGCGGCCAGGTACTTGATCGCGATGGGCGCCCCCCGGCCGGCGTGCCGCGCGAGCACGACCCGCCCCTGCGCCCCGGAACCGAGCTCCCGTATCTCCTCGAACCCCGACACCCGCCAGTGCGCCACGTGCCGCTCCTCGGCCTCGTCCTGGAGCCTCCGCCCTTCTGACGCCCCCGCCTCTCACTAAGTTGC
>NZ_SMKY01000102.1 GCF_004349235.1 Actinomadura darangshiensis
GTGTGGGGGAGTGGCCTCCGCGGCAGCGGGGGCGGTATCCGCGGGCGGGCGATTCACAGGCTAAGCCGGCCGCCGGGGTCGTGGCCGCGGTCGCGGGTGTCTTGCTGATCGCTGTGCTCATCGGCATCGCCGCCGCCAACGGGTCGGGCAAGGGGAGTAACGCGGGCTCCACCTCGTCGCCGAGCGAGACGCCGTCCACGAGCCGGACGAGCGACCTCACAGGTGACACGGACTCCACCCGGAGCCCGAGCCGGAGCCCGAGTCCGACGCCGGACCCCACCTTCGACGCGTTCGACGCGATCTCCGTCGGCGACTGCCTGGACGCGTACCAGGACCCTTACGACTCCGACGAGTGGAGCGAGGAGATGCCCGACGCCGTCTCGTGCGGCCGGAGCGACGCCTACCTGAAGGTGACCGGGGTGGAGGATTCGAGCAGCTCATGCGACTCCGAGGCGCTCGACGGAGAAAGCTGGTGGCGGTCCCCGACGCACGACGGGGACACGATCTATCTCTGCGTGCGCCGGCAGTTCAGGGAGGGCGAGTGCTTCCTGGGCAAGACGGGCAGCAAGAAGGGGCGGATCGCCATCTCCGGACACGGCCTCATGACGTCCTGGTCATGCAGCAAGGACACCGTCCCGAAGGGCTTCAAGTACATCCTCCAGTTCACCGGCTACTACGAGAGCCGGTGCCCGGACGGCTCCCGGCGCTGGGACGACTTCCGCAGGGGCGTCCTCTGCGCCCGCGTTGTCTGAGTCGCCGAGCGATGACTTCTTCCGTGCCTGCCGGTCTTTACGGGTGACCGAAGAGGGAGGGACCATCCAGATGATCATTATCTCCGGGGTGCTGTACGTGGACGCCGACGATCGGGCCGGGTATCTCGACGGGTGCCGGGAGGCCGTCGAGCTGGCCCGTGCCGCGCCCGGGTGCCTCGACTTCGCGGTGTCGGCCGACCTGGTCGAGCCGGGACGGATCAACGTGTACGAGCGGTGGGAGAGCGGCGAGGACGTCGAGCGGTTCCGGGGCGCGGGGCCCGAGCCCGCGCAGGCCGCCCGGATCCGGGACGCCGAGGTGATGCGGTACGTGATCTCTGGCGTCGAGGCTCCCTAGCCCGTGGCAGAGTTGAGGCGTGCGGGTTGGGATCCTCGGACCGCTGGTGGTGACGGACCAGGGGAAGGACGTCGCGGTCGGCGGGGCCCGGTTGCGGGCGCTGCTGATCAGGCTGGCCCTGGACCCCGGGCGGACGGTGACCGCCGACTCGCTCGTCCAGGCGTTGTGGCCGGAAGGCGGGCCCGGCGCGCACGCGTTGCAGGCGCTCGTGTCGCGGTTGCGGCGGTGCCTGCCGGAGGGGCGGCTGCGGTCGGTGCCCGGCGGCTATGTGCTCGACGTCGAGGGTGTGGACGCGCCGGAGTTCGAGCGGCTCGCCTCGGAGGGCGGGAGGGCGCTTCGGGACGGGGATGCGCGGGTCGCGGTCCAGCGGTTGCGTGCGGCGCTGGAGTTGTGGCGGGGTGAAGCGCTGGCGGACGCGGCCGGTCTGCCGTTCGCCGATGCTGCGGCCGTCCGGTTCGAGGCGCTCCGGGTGTCGGCGACCGAGGATCGGGTGGCCGCCGAACTGGCCGCCGGGAGCGAACCGGCGCACCTTGTGGCGCAGCTTGAGGAGCTCGGGGCGCGGCATCCGCTGCGGGAGCGGCCCCGCGCCCTGCTGGTCGAGGCGCTGCACCGGGGCGGCCGGTCGGCCGAGGCGCTCGCGGTGTTCGAGCGGTTCAGGGGCGTGCTGGCCGAGGAGCTGGGCACCGGCCCGGGGCACGAGTTGCAGGACGCGTACATGGCCGTCCTGCGAGCCGCCCCCCGGGAGCGTGTGCGAGGCAATCTCAGGACGCCGCCGACCAGTTTCGTCGGGCGGGAGAGCGAGTGCGCGTGGGTCGCGCGGCGGCTCTGGGAAGGGCGGCTCGTCACTCTCGTCGGGCCTGGAGGCGCGGGCAAGACGCGGCTCGCGACCAAGGTCGGCGCCGACCTGGCCGGGCGGTTCCCGGGCGGGGTCTGGGTCGTGGAGCTGGCCGCGGTCACGGAGCCGGACGAGGTCGTCCGCGCGGTCGCCGGTGTGCTGGGGCTCCGGGACGGGACGAGTCGGCTGGTCGAGGCGCTGTCCGCCGACGAGACGCTGATCGTCCTCGACAACTGCGAGCACGTCGTGGGGCAGGCCGCCCGGCTGGTGGACGAACTGCTCGGCACCTGCGCCGGCCTGCGCGTCCTCGCGACGAGCCGGGAGCGCCTCGGCGTCGACGGCGAGGCGCTGTGCCCGGTGCCGCCGCTCGACGTCCCCGAGCCGGGCGAGGACGGCCTTGCGTCGGCGGCGGTGCGGCTGTTCGCCGAGCGCGCGGCGGCCGTCCGGCCCGGGTTCGTGGTGCGCGGCGACGTCGTCGGGGAGATCTGCCGCCGCCTGGACGGCCTGCCGCTGGCGATCGAGCTGGCCGCGGCGCGGCTGCGGTCGCTGTCCGCCGAGCAGGTGGCGGCCCGCCTGGACGACCGGTTCCGCCTGCTGAACGGCGGGAACAGGACCGCGCTGCCGCGGCACCGGACGCTGCGTGCCGTCGTCGCGTGGAGCTGGGACCTGCTGGACGACGACGAGCGCCGGTTCGCCGAGCGGTTGTCGGTGTTTCCAGGCACGGTCTCGCCGGCGACCGCGTCCCGGGTGACGGGTCTTCCCGGCGCCCTGGAGATGCTCGATTCCCTCGTCGACCGCTCACTGCTCCAGGTCGTGGACGGTCCCGAGCCGCGGTTCCGCATGCTGGAGACCATTCGCGAGTACGGGCGGGAACGGCTGGCAGGGGAGGCCGGCCGGTTCCGGGCCGCGCACGTCCGCTGCTTTCTGGAACTGGCGGAAAGGGCGGAGCCGCATCTGCGCCGGCCCGAGCAACTGGAATGGATTCTCCTGCTCGATGGGGAGCGCGACAATCTGCTGGCCGCGTTGCAGTACGCCGTGGACACGGGGGATGCCGAGGCGGCCGTCCGGATGGGCGCCGCGCTGGCCACCTTCTGGATGATCCAGGGCGATCACGCCGAGGCGGCGCGCAGGCTGCGGCAGGCTCTGCTACTGCCGCGGCGGGCGGCCGTCCCAGGGGAGGACGCGGCGCTGGGCGGCTACGTGTTCAACACCGTCCTGTCCGGGGGCGACGCGCGCGACGACCCGCTGATCGGCGAGCGACCGGAAAAGGCGGACCATCCGCTGGCCGCCCTGATCGAGCCCGCCGTCGCGCTGCTGACCGACGACACCGGCGGGGGCGTCGCGGCGATCGACCGGAGGCTGCCCGAGGACGATCCCTGGACGCGGGCGGCGCTGCACCTCATGCGCGCCATGCTCAACGGCAACCGCGGCGAGATGGGTCAGGCCCGCCAGGACATCGCCGTAGCTCAGGACGGATTCAGGGCGGCCGGTGAGCGAGCCGGCCTGGCGCTCGCGCTCGTCTTCTCCGCCGAGTCGCAGACGGTCGCGGGGGAGTTCCGCGAGGCCGTCGCCGCGCTGGAGGAGTCGATCGGGCTGCTCCGCGAGTTGGGGCAGGACGCGGCCGCCGGCATGCAGCGGGTGATGCTCGCCGTGGCCCGCGCCCGGTCCGGCGACGTCCGGCGGGCGCGGGACGAACTGTCCGCGATGATCGCGCCGGGGGCCGCGACCCCGGCCCGCTATCTGGTGTCGGTCCGGCTGGCGCTCGGCGATCTCGCCCGGCACACCGGCGCCGTGGACGAGGCCCGCGAGCAGTACGCCGCCGCCGCGCGTGAACTCGACCGCGTCCCGTCCTACCCGCAGTACCGCTCGCTGCTGGAGGCGGCACACGCCCAGATGGCCATCGGGCAGGACGAACCGAACGCGGCGGCGCGGCATTTGCGGAAGGCGCTCACCCTCGCCGCCGACGCGCCCGACATGCCGATCGCCGCCGTCGCCGGATACGCGATCGCCCGGCTGGTGGCCGATGATCCGGAGGGCGCGGCGGAGGTGCTCGGCGCCGCGTCCGTCTTGCGCGGGTCGCCCGACGCGTTCAACCCCGACGTGGCGGAGGTCGGCGGAAGGCTGCGGACGGCCCTGGGCGAACGCGCCTACCGTGCCGCCTACGACCGCGGCCGGCGGCTGGACGTGACCGGCGCGCTCGCCCTCCTGAATGATCAGCTGCGGCGCCGGTAGACGTAGACGGCGAGCGGACCGAACACCGCCAGGAACCCCGCCGACCACAGCAGCGTCATCGCCGCCGGATGTGCGACCGGGCCTCCGATCAGCAGCCCGCGCGCGGCGTCCACGGCGTCGCTGACCGGGTTGACCTTGACCCATGCCCGGAGCCAGCCGGGCATCGTGTCCGCGGGAACGACCATGTTCGTCCCGAACGCGAGCGGGAAGATCCCGAGGAACGCCACCGTCTGCACGATGACCTCCTCCCTGATCAGGACCCCGATGAGCACGTTGACCCAGCCCAGCGAGAAGCCGAGCGCGGTCGCCAGGCCCACCGCCGCGAGCGCAGACGCGAGGTCGGTCTGGACGCGGAAACCCATCAGGTAACCGGTCGCGAACAGCACCACGGCCGCCACGACGTACCGGATCACATCGCCGAGGACGATGCCGATCAGCGGTGCGGAACGTCCGATCGGCAGACTCCGGAAACGGTCGAAGACACCCTTCTTGATGTCGGTGTTGATGCTCAGCCCGGTCGCCAGCATCCCGGCGAGAAGCATCGTCATCACCAGCACGCCAGGGAACACGTACTGCAGGTACGCGTGCGTGGAACCGGACACCGCGCCGCCGAACAGGTACACGAACAGCAGCAGGAAGATGATCGGCATGAACAGCGCGTCGCTGAGCACGCCGGGATTGCGCCGGGTCTTCGTGAGGCTCCGCCCGGCGAGCAGCAGGCTGTGCCGGACGAGCCGGTGGCGGGGCCGCGCGGCCGTCCGAACCGCCCTGTCGATCGCGATGCCGGTCATGCCGCCTCCTGCGTGTGGTGGCCGGTCAGGGTGAAGAACACCTCGTCCAGGCTGGGCAGCCGGAGCGACAGTTCGGTGACGGTGATCCCGGCGGCCTCCAGGCGGCGGACGGTCTCGGTGAACGCGGCGTCCCCGCTGACCGGCACCGTGGCGACGTCCCGGCGGGGCGGCTCGACCTCGCGTCCCGACACCGCGCGCAGGATCGCGGCGACCTCGTCCAGCCGCGCGGGGTCGCGCGGCCGGACGGTGATCGTCTGCCCGCCCGCGATCCGCTTCAGCTCGGCGGGCGTCCCCGCCGCGATGACCGTGCCGTGGTCGATGACGGTGATCTCGTCGGCGAGCGCGTCGGCCTCCTCCAGGTACTGGGTGGTCAGCAGGACGGTCCCGCCGCCGTCCGTCATCGACCGGATCAGCCGCCACGCCTCCTCGCGCCGCCCCGGGTCGAGGCCGGTCGTCGGCTCGTCCAGGTAGATCACGGCGGGCCGTCCGATCATGCTGGCGGCCAGGTCGAGCCGGCGCCGCATCCCGCCGGAGTACGTCGAGACGCGCCGCCCGGCGTCGCCGGTCAGCTCGAACCGCTCCAGCAGCTCGGCGGCGCGTGCCCGCGCCTCCGCCTTCCGCATGTCGAGGAGCCGGCCGATGAGGACGAGGTTCTCCGTCGCGGTGAGGTCCTCGTCCACCGACGCGTACTGGCCGGTGAGCCCGATCAGGTCGCGCACTCTGGCCGCGTCCCGGACGACGTCCAGCCCGCGGACCTCGGCCCGCCCCGCATCGGGCCGCAGGAGTGTCGCGAGTATTCGTACCGCGGTCGTTTTGCCGGCGCCGTTGGGGCCGAGGACCCCGAGGACGGTCCCCGGCCGCGCGGCCAGATCCACTCCGGCCAGCGCGGTCGTCTTCCCGAATCGTTTGACCAGGCCCTCCGCCTGGAACGCGTAACTCATGCCGCCGAGGCTGCCGCCCCCCGCTCACAAACCGCTCACAAGCCCCGGGCGAGCAGGCGGTGCCGGGGGTATCTCAGATCGTTCCGGCGGTCTCCAGGTCGGCGATCTCGTCGGGTGTCAGGCCGAGCCGGCCGTAGACCTCACGGTTGTGCTCGCCGAGGGTCGGGCCCATGGCGCCGACCCTGCCCGGTGTGTCGGACAGTCTCGGGAACACGTTGTGCATCGGGAAGTCGCCGAAGTCAGGGTGGGCCAAGCGGATGATGGCTTCGCGTGCCTTGTAGTGCGGGTCGGCGAGCATGTCCTTGGCACGGTACGTGAGTCCGGCCGGGATGCCGTTCTCGTGCAGGAGGTCTAGCAGCGATGCTGATTCCTGGGGGGCCGTCCAGGCGCCGATGAGGTCGTCCAGTTCGTCGGCGTTGGCGCCCCGGGAGCCGTGGGTGGCGTAGCGCTCGTCGTCGGCGAGTTCGGGACGTCCCATGAGCGCGGCGAGGCGGCGCCAGATCGTGTCGCGGTTCGCGGCGATGAGGACGGGGCCGTCCTTCGTCGGGTAGACGTTGCTCGGCGCGACGTTCGGCAGGACGGAACCGGTGCGTTCCCGCTGGTAGCCGGCGATCTCCCACTCCGGGACGAGCGACTCCATCATCGCGAGCACCGCCTCGTACAGCGCCGCGTCGACGACCTGGCCGCGGCCCGTCCGGTGCCGGGCGTGCAGCGCGACGAGGGTTCCGAGGGCGGCGAACGTGCCGGCCAGCTCGTCCCCGAGGGAGATGCCCGCGCGGGACGGCGGCCGGTCCGGATCGCCGGTGACGTAGCGGATGCCGCCCATCGCCTCGCCGATGGAGCC
Organism: Actinomadura darangshiensis; assembly: GCF_004349235.1. Taxonomy (GTDB): domain Bacteria; phylum Actinomycetota; class Actinomycetes; order Streptosporangiales; family Streptosporangiaceae; genus Spirillospora; species Spirillospora darangshiensis. Next base: position 6,751 of record NZ_SMKY01000102.1, read on the forward strand.
GAACCCGGCGCGCGGCGCGTACGGGCCGTCCTGCCCGTAGCCGGTGACCCGCGTGATGATCAGCCGCGGGTTCGCGGCCTGGAGGTCGGCGGGCGCGAGGCCCCAGCGCTCCAGCGTCCCGGGGCGGAAGTTCTCCACCAGGACGTCGGCCTCCGCGATGATCTGCCGGGCCAGCGCCTGCCCCTCGGGGGTGCGCAGGTTGAGCGTCACCGACTTCTTGTTGCGCGCGAGGATCGGCCACCACAGCGACATGCCGTGCGGCTTCTCCCGGCCCCATTCGCGCATCGGGTCCCCGGCGCCCGGCGGCTCGATCTTGACGATCTCGGCGCCGAAGTCGCCGAGCAGCTGGCCGCAGAACGGTCCGGCCAGCAGCTGCCCCATCTCCACGACCCGCAGGTCGCCGAGCGCGGACGTGTCCTCGATCCCTTGCCGGGTGGTCATCGTTCTCCTCGCAGGTTGGCCGCGGCGGCGCGGATGTGGGCGCGCATCACCGACTCGGCCCAGGCCGGGTCGCCGGCGGCGAGCGCGGCGACCAGTTCGCGGTGGTGGTTCATGCTGCGGGACATCTCGTCCGCGTCGTAGCGGCGGAACGTCCCGACGATCAGCGGGGCGTGCATGACGGACGTCAGCATCGCGGGCAGCCGCCGGTTGCCGGACGCCTCGATGAGCGATGCGTGGAAGGCCGAGTTGAGCTGCGCGACGCGTCCGAAGTCGCCTTCCGAGACCGCCCGCTCCATCGCGTCGCATTGTTCGTGCAGGTCATCGAGGACGTTCTGGGGCGGTGCCAGTTTCGCGGCGCGGGCTGCGGCGTAGGGCTCCAGGAGGGAACGCAGCTCGAAGATCTCCTCTAGGTCCTCGCGCGTCCACTGGACGACGCGGGCCCCGCGATGTGGCAGCACCTCGACGAGGCCGTCCGAGCCCAGCCGTTGGAGCGCCTCGCGCACCGGCGTCCGCGACAGGCCCAGGGTCTCGGCGAGTTCGGCCTCGCCGAGGCGGCTGCCCGCCTCCGCCGTCCCGGACAGGATCATCTGCCGGACGGCGTCGTACGCGGTGTCGGTCGCGCGCCCCATCGTCCCTCCCTTCGTTTTGATTGCATGCAATATAGTCCTTGCAAGGGTGATATCAGCAAATTGGAGGTCGAGTTGCATACAACAGTGCTGGAGGTCGGGCCGCGTGACGGCCTCCAGAACGAGGACCGCGTGCTGCCGCCCGACGACAGGATCGCCTTCATTGCGCGGTGCGTGGACGCGGGTGTCCGGCGCATCGAGGCCGTCTCGTTCGTCAACCCGAAACGCGTCCCGCAGATGGCGGGCGCCGAGGAGGTCATGGCGGGGGTGCCCCGGCGGGACGGCGTCTCCTACAGCGGGCTCGTCCTCAACCGGCGGGGTCTTGACCGTGCGCTGGCGGCGGGCGTTGACGAGATCAACGTGGCCGTTCCGGCGTCCGACACGTTCTGCGTCCGCAATCAGGGGTGCACGACGTCCGAGATGCTGGACGCCTGGGACGGCATCGCCGCGACCGCCGCCGACGCGGGCGTTCCCATCGGGATGACCATCGCGACCGCGTTCGGCTGCCCGTTCGAAGGCGACACCCCTCCCGCACAGGTCGCCGAACTGGCCCGCCGTGCCGCCGGCGCGGGTGCGTTCGAGATCGCCGTGGCCGACACGATCGGCGTCGGCGTCCCGTCAGAGGTCTGTGAATTGAGCCGCCGCGTCCGCGAGGCCGCGCCCGGGACGCCGCTGCGCTTCCACTTCCACAACACGCGGAACACCGGCTACGCCAACGCTCTCGCCGCACTGGACGAGGGCGCCGCCACGCTGGACGCGAGTACCGGCGGATTCGGAGGCTGCCCCTTCGCCCCCGCCGCCACCGGCAACATCGCCACCGAAGACCTGCTCTACGCCCTCCACCGCTCGGGCGTGGAAACAGGCGTCGACATGGAGCGGGTCGCGGAAACAGGCACGTGGCTGGCCGGTCTTCTCGGCACGCCGGCGCCTGCCCTGCTGGGACGAGCGGGCCCGTTCTAAGGCCCGTGGTACGCCTCGGACTCCCATTCGTGCGGCTCTTGGGTGTGCAGGCGCCAGTAGTGCTCGGCGATGTCGTCCGGGTCGAAGTCCGTCCCCGGTGCGACCGGGCCGGCGACCGTGATGCTCGCGGCATGCACGCCGGACGGCCCGTACTTCTGGTCGAGCAGCGCGACCAGCGTCCGCACCCCCGCCTTGCCTAGCGACAGGCTCGTGTACTGGTGTTTCGGTTCCGGCATCCCGCCGGTGATGAGGAACGTTCCGCGGCCCCGTTCCGCCATCGCGGGGGCGACATGCGCGGCCGCGGTGAGCGCCCCGCCCACGTTGACGGCCCAGGCGTCCATGTGGCCTTGCAGCGACAGTTCGGCCGGTTCGTCGGGACGGATCAGCGCCGCGTTGTACACGACGACGTCCGGCGTGCCGAACTTCCCGGCGATCTCGTCGAGCGCGGACCGCAATCCGACGTCGTCGGTGGCGTCGGCCGTCCGCGTGACCACGGGCACCTCGCCGATCGCCCCGGCCGCCGCCCGCACCGTCTCCTCGCTTCGCGCGACGAGCCCGAGCGGCAATCCCTCCCGGGCGAACCGGCGGGCCACCGCCTGCCCGATCCCTGGCCCGACGCCGATGATCACTGCACCTGCCATCCCGCCTCCTTCGACGGGACGACGCTAAGCCCTCACATCGATGTGAGGGTCAAGCGTCAGCGCATGTCGAACTTGACCTTCTCGCCGTCCGCGGAGGTGACCCGGATCTGGACGTGTCCGACCCGCAGGTTCTCCCCGACCGAGACCGTGGTCATGGGCGAGCCGTCGGCCGACACCGTCATCCCGTGCTTCTTGATCTCAATGATCGAGAGGTCGACGCCGTTGACCTCGATGTCCTGTCCTTCGCCGGACACGGTCACGTGGCATTCGCCGTTCTTGCACGAGTACGAATTGCTCTGGCAGCCGGTGAGTAGCAAAGCACCACCGAGTGCGAGCACGGAGAGAACCGGGACCGAACACTTCACGTCTACCCCCTGATCGAGCGCGATGTCAGGAGTACAGATGCGCCGTGTGCCCGCCTGGTTCCCGTCAAATGCGGTCAGACTCGGACAACGCAGCCGGTCCGCGCCCGTCAGCCGGGCAGGGAGAGATGGCGGGGGTTGGCCACGGTGAGCTTGTCGGTGATCGAGGCTCGTACCGCGGCGACGACCTCGTCCGTCCGGCCGTCGAGGGTGCCTTCGCGGATGGCGGTCGCCAGTTCGGTGTCGGTTTCGCAGCCGAGGGATTTCAAGCGGCTCTCGTGGGCGGCCTTGTGGGCTTCGCCCAGGAGCAGCTCCCTGCGCGCGATGCGGAGGGCGGACGCGGCCACGCGGGCGTGGAAGCGCAGGCGGTCGTCGGGCTGCTCGGCCTCCGCGAGGAAGGCGCCGACGGCGTCGATGAGGGTGTGGGCGTCCGGCCGGTCGTGCGGGGACGTGTCCGGCGTTTCCGCGGTTTCCAGCGGGTCTCGGACGGTCGCCGGCCCGGTCAGGCCCAGGGCCAGCAGCAGGTCGTGCTCCTGCTCGCAGACCTTCCGGCCCAGGACGGCGTACTCGATCGACGGGTCGGCGCCGCTCAGGTAGCGCTCGGCCTGGTGGCGGCACAGGATCGTCCAGCGGAGGGTGCCGTAGACCTCCCACCAGTGGAGTTCGCTCGGCGTGGGCGCGGTGCCGCCCGCGCCGGCGTAGCCGGCGAGGAGGTCTTCGCGGGGGCCGAAGCCGCCCACCGGGTGCGGGGAGCCGAAGCGCCACGCCTTCGTGCAGAGCCAGCCGAGGTCTTCGGCGGGGTCGCCGAGGTGCGCCAGCTCCCAGTCCAGGACGCCGGTCACGCCGGTGCCGTCGATCATCAGGTTGCCGTTGCGGAAGTCGCCGTGGACGACCGTCCGGCGGCCCGAGGGCGGCGGCCGGTGCTCGTCCAGCCAGCGCAGCGCCAGCTCGACGGCGGGCCGCGCCTCGAACGTCCGGTACTGCTCGGTGAGCGCGGCGAGCTGGTCGTCGCCGGGGAGTCCGGAAACCGGGGACATCGTGTGCAGCCGGGCCAGGATGGCGCCCAGCTCCCGGGCCAGGCCCGGCCGCTCGACCCGCAGGAGGCGGCGCGGGATCGTCTCCCCGGACAGCCGCTCCATGATCATGTAGGGCGCGCCGAGCAGGTCGCCGCCGTGCTCGACCAGGCGCGGGACGGGCACGCCGGCGTCCGCCGCGGAGACGAGCAGGGCCGCCTCGCGGGCCATCGCCGTGGGGTCGAGGGACGTGGGCGGATCGCGGCGCAGGACCAGCGGACGGCCGCCGGCGTCGAACGACCAGGTCTCGCGGCTCGCCCCGCCCGACAGGCGCTGGAGCCCGGTGACGGCCGCGCCCGTGCGGCCGGCGAGCGCGGCCTCCAGGGCGGTCATGCGCGGGCCGCCCGCTGAGCGGCGGCGAGGTCGCGGAGCGGGTCGGACCTCCGGGTGTCGGCGTACTCCTCGATCCGCGCGATGCGGTCGCCGGACACCGTGACGAACAGGCACGCCGCCATCTCGATCGGCGTCCCGTCCGGGAGGTCGCCGCGCAGGACGTGCCGCTGGACGTAGCCGTCCGGCAGCGGGTCGCGGCGGACCTCCTCGTACCGGAAGTTGCTCAGGTTGCGCGACAGCCACCGGAGCGTCCGCAGGTTGTCGTCCACGCTCTGCTCGGAGCCGCCGCCGTCGCCGGGGCCGTTGTGCCAGATCAGCGCGCCGGGCGCGTAGAGGGAACGCAGCGTCTCGACGTCCCCCGAGGTGATGGCGGTCATGAAACGGTCGGCGAGTTTCACGGTTCTCCTAGCTGGGACGGAAGCCCGAGGGCGCGGACGCTGAGCATGTCCAGGGTGTCCAGGAGGCGTTCGGTGCCCGGCGGGTCGTGGCTCTGGACGAGCCACAGGTACAGGGAGTGGTCGACCATCGCGGCGAGGACGCGGGCGGCCATCTCCGGGTCGACGTCGGGCGGGACGAGCCCCTCGCGCTGCCAGCGGGTGATCGCCCGCGCGGAGCGTCCCACCTGGGCGGCCCGGTGCTTGCGCCGCAACTCCTGGAACTCCTCGTTGAAGGTCGCGACCTGCTCGATGATCGCCATCATCTTCGCGTTGCGGAGGTAGCCCTCGTAGTAGGCGCGGTTGGCGCGGCGGACGCGGTCCGCGGGCGACGGGCCGGCGGACGGGACGAGGGCGTGCCGCGTCATGTCCTCGAACAGCCGGTCGGCCACCTCCAGGAACACCGCTTCCTTCGACGGGAAGTAGGTGTAGAAGGAGCCGTAGGCGACGCCCGCGTGCCGGGTGATGTGCGCGACGCGGGTCTCCGGGAAGCCGCGCTCCTCGAACACCTCGCGGGCGGCGGCGAGGAGGCGTTCCCTGGTCCGCGCGCCGCGCTCGGTGAGCGGCTGCCCGCCGGGTTCGCCGTCGCTGCCCATCGCCGTGGTTCCCTTCGCCCGGGGGTTGACATCCCGTTGTCCGCAGGAACAGTATCCGAGCATCGGGCAAGTTGATATGACTGTCAAGTCAACTTTGGGGAGGCGTCGTGCCGGGGCGGACATGCTGATCAGCGACATCGTCGAGTACGCGGCCCGCAAGCATCCGGACCGCGCCGCCGTCCTGTTCGAGGACGCCTCCGTCACGTTCGCCGAGTTGCGCGACCGCGTCCGGCGCACGGCCAACGCGCTGCTCACCCTCGCCGAACCGGGTGACCGGGTCGCCGTCCTGTCCGGTAACCGGCCCGAGTACTTCGACCTGTACTACGGCGTGCCGGGCGCAGGCATGGCGCTGACCTTCCTGAACCACCGCCTCCATCCGTCCGAGATCGCGGGCCTCGTCGACCACGCGCAGGCGTCGGTGCTGGTCGTGAGCGGCGAGTACGCCGACGCGATGGACGGCCTCCGCGACGCGATGCCCACCGTGAAGCACGTCGTGAACCTGGACGACGGCTACGCGGATCTCGTCGCCGGCGCCCCGGCCACCGAGCCGCCGCGTCCGGACGCCGACTCCGTCGCCTGGCTCGTCTACACCAGCGGGACAACGGGCACACCCAAGGGCGTCATGCTCAGCCACCGCAACCTGGTCACCGGCGTCGTCAGCTCGGTCGCACACTGGGAGATACCGGACGCGACCCGGTTCCTGTTCTGCTTCCCGCTGTGCCACGTCGGCGGCTACACGGCGGTCGTGTTCCACATGCGTGCCGCCACCGTCGGCATCGTCCGGTCCTACGACAACGGCACGTTCCTGCGGCTGGTAGCCGACTGGAAGATCACGCAGACCGGGCTGGCACCGACCATGATCGCCTTCCTGCTGTCCCATCCCGGGATCGAGGACCACGACCTCGGCACGCTGGAGGCCATCGGGTACGGCGCGTCCGCGATCCCGGCCGAGGTGCTGCGCCGCGGCATGGACGTGCTCGGCTGCGACTTCTACCAGGGCATGGGCATGAGCGAGCTGGGCGGCAACATCCTGCACTTCGGGACCGCCGAGCACCGCCGCGCCGCCGCCGGCGAGACGCACCTGCTGGCCGCCGCCGGCCGCGTCATGGACCTCGCCGACGTCCGGATCGTGGACGAGGAGTTCCACGACGTCCCGGACGGCGAGCCCGGCGAGATGATCGTCCGCTGCGACCAGGTGATGCGCGGCTACTGGCGCGAGCCGGAACTGACCGCCGCGGCGTTCCGGGACGGCTGGTTCCGCACCGGCGACGTCGTCCGGCGGGACGCGGAGGGGATGGTCTACATCGTCGACCGCATCAAGGACATGATCATCACGGGCGGGGAGAACGTCGCCTCGCGCGAGGTCGAGCAGGTCCTCTACCGGCACCCCGCGATCGCCGACGCGGCCGTCTTCGGCGTCCCGGACGCCCGCTGGGGCGAATCGGTGTGCGCCGCCGTCGTCACCCGGGAGGAAGTCGGCGCGGACGCCATCGTCGCGTTCGCCCGCGAGCACCTCGGCGGATACAAGGTTCCGCGCCGCATCGAATTCGTCCCCGAACTCCCGCGCAACGTCGCAGGAAAGGTCCTGAAACGCGACCTTCGCTCCCGCTACAAGGAGGACTCATGAACACCGAGTTCGAGCTCGGCGGCATCAACCACCTGGCGCTGGTGTCGTCCGACATGAAACGCACCATCGACTTCTACTCCGGCGTCCTCGGCATGCCGCTCATCAAGACCCTCGACCTGCCGGGCGGAATGGGCCAGCACTTCTTCTTCGACTGCGGCGGCGGCGACTGCGTGGCGTTCTTCTGGTTCCCGGACGCGCCGGACGCCGTCCCCGGGGTGTCCGCGCCCGCCGGCCGTCCCGAGCAGGGCGAGCTGCTCAGCGCCGTCGGGTCGATGAACCACGTCGCGTTCCACGTCCCGGTGGAGAAGTTCGAGGACTACCGGCACAAGCTCAAGGAGAAGGGCGTCACGGTCAGCCCGATCCTGAACCACGACGACAGCCCCATGGGCATCGCCCGCGACATGTACGACGGCGTGTTCGTCCGGTCGTTCTACTTCATGGACCCGGACGGAATCCTCCTCGAATTCGCCTGCTGGACGCGCACGTTCGACGAATCCGACGTCTCCCACGAGCCGAAGACCGACGCCGACCGCACCGTCCGGAAGGAAGCAAATGCCGCGACTGCGTGAGGTCCCCCGCGCCGAGGTCACCGACGAGCGCATCCTCTTCTTCTACGACAACCTTTTCGCCCCCGACCGGGACCCGGCCGTCGACCACGGCACCGCGACCGGATCGCCCGGCGACTGGTGGACGGTGTTCGCCCAGTCCCCGGACGTGTTCCGGCACGCCGTCCGCGGTTTCGCGCTGTACCGGAACTCGGGCCTCGACCCCGTCCTGCGCGAACTCGGCCAATGCCGGGCCGGCTGGGCGCGCGGCAGCCAGTTCGTCTTCTCCCAGCACTGCAAGCAGATGCGGGCGCTCGGCATGGCCGAGGAGAAGATCGAGTCGATCCCGCACTGGCAGACGGCCGACTGCTACTCGGTGCTGGAGCGGGCCGTCCTCGCCTACACCGACTGCCTCGTCCTGGACGGCGGACGGACCCCCGACGCCGTCTTCGAGGTCCTGCGGAAGCACCTCTCCGACCCGGAGATCCTCCAGCTCACCTACATCACCTGCATGTACGACATGCACGCGACGATGTCGCGCGCCCTGCGGCTGGAGTTCGACGACCGCCCCGAGCCGGTCGTCGAGGTCGCGGCGCCCGAGGGCTACGGCGACCGCGACATCTCCGCCGACCTGACCGGGCAGGGCTGATGCTGTTCCCCGTGCCCGAGCACGTGCGGGAAGTCCGGGACGCCGTCCACGCCTTCATGACCGAACGCGTCGAGCCGGCCGAGCCCGCGCTCAACACCGGCGACCGCGGGAAACTCCTGGAACTTCGCCAGGAGGCCAAGGACGCGGGCCTGTGGGCGCTCGGCCACCCCACCGAACTGGGCGGGGGCGGCATGCCGTTCCTCGACTACGTCTACGTCAACGAGGTGCAGGGACGCAGCGAATGGGGCCAGCTCGTCCTTGGCACCTTCACTCTCCAGGACTCGCTCATGCTGCACAAGTACGCGAGCCCCGGCTGGCGTGAGCGCTACCTGGCCCCGATGGTCGCGGGCGACGTCTCACCGAGTTTCGCGATGACCGAGCCCGACCACGCGGGCTCCGACCCGACCCAGCTGCAGACCAGGGCCGTCCTGGACGGCGACCACTGGGTCATCAGCGGCCGCAAGTGGTTCACCACGGGCGCCGCCGACGCCGCCTACACCACGGTCATGTGCCGCACCGAGCCCGACGGCACCGCCCCGCACCGCTCCTTCAGCATGATCGTCGTGCCCACCGACACACCCGGGTACCGCATCGTCCGGGAGACGCCCGTCCTCGGCCTGAACGGCGGCCACTACGAGGTCGCCTACGACGACGTCCGCGTTCCGGCCGACAACCTGCTCGGCCCGCGCGGGCACGGCTTCGTCATCGCCCAGGAGCGCCTCGGCCCCGGCCGCATCTTCCACTGCATGCGCTGGCTCGGCCAGGCCCAGCGCGCCTTCGAGCTGATGTGCGCCCGCCTCGGTACCCGCGTCGCCTTCGGCGAGCCCCTCTCGGCGAAGCAGTTGATGCAGCAGCACGTCTTCGACTCCTACACCGAGATCCAGTCGTCCCGCCTGCTCACCCTCCAGGCCGCCGAGCAGATCGACGCGGGCAGCCAAGCCCGCGTCGAGATCGGCGCCATCAAGGTCGTCGGCGCACGCATGCTGCACAACGTCATCGACCGCGCCATCCAGGTGCACGGCGCCGCCGGCCTCACCGACGACTTCCCGCTCTCCCGCATGTACCGCCACGCCCGCGAGGCGCGCGTCTACGACGGCCCCGACGAGGTCCACATCCAGAGCACCGCCCGCCGGATCCTGAAGCAGGTCGGATGAGCCTCACCCGCAGGTCACTGCTGGGCGGCGCCGCCGCCGTCCTCGGCACCACGGCCGCCGGCCGGCCGCGTCCCCGAAAGGGAGGAAAAATGAAGATCACGAAACTGGCCGACGGCCTGCTGTTCCCCGAGGGCCCCACGGTCCTGCCCGACGGCGACGTCCTGGTCGTCGAGCTGCACCGGGGAACCCTCACCCGCGTGAAACCCGACGGAACGAAGACCATCGCCGCCGAGACGGGCGGCGGCCCCAACGGCTCCGCGCTCGGCCCGGACGGACGCGTCTACATCGCGAACTCCGGCGGCCTCCGCCGCTTCGAGGTCGGCGGCTTCGTCTTCGCGGGCGGCATCCCCGACGACTACAAGGGCGGCAGCCTCCAGGCCGTCGACCTGACCGACGGCTCCGTCGAGACCCTCTACAGCGACGGCCTGCGCGGCCCGAACGACCTGGTCGTGGACGCCCACGGCGGCATCTACTTCACCGACTACGGCAAGAGCGACGGCGTCACCGGCGACAAGGGCCGCCTCTTCTACGCGAAGGCGGACGGCTCGTCCATCGAAATGATCGCCGCCGGAATGGAGGGCCCGAATGGCATCGGCCTCTCACCGGACGGCACTCGCCTCTACGTCAGCGAGACGTACACGGCCCGCGTCTGGTGGTGGGACGTCACGGCCCCCGGCAAGATCCAGGGCGGCAAGTCCCTCGGCGGCTCGGGCGGCGGCAACTTCCTCTACACCGTCCCCGACTACACCAATTTCGACTCCCTGGGCGTGGACGGTCACGGCAATGTCTGCGTCGCCTCCATGGTCCACGCGGGCATCTCCATCATCAGCCCGAAGGGCGACCTGGTCCGCTTCGTGGACATCAACGTCGACAACGACCCGGGCATCACCAACATCACCTGGGGTGGCCCCGACATGCGCACCGCCTACGTGACCGCCTCCAGTACCGGCCACCTCCTGAAAATAGAGAACTGGCCCCGCCCCGGCCTGGTCCTCAACCACGCCACCTGACGGGGAATCGCCTCAGGGCTGGAGGAGGAACAGTTTCCGGTCGACGCGGTCGAGTGCGCCGCCGCGTCCGAAGACCAGGCCGGTGGCGAAGTCCACGAGACGCTTGGCGTCCACGTCGGGCAGATCCGTCAGGTCCATGAGCACGGGCACGCCCTTGCGGTAGAAGTGCCCGACGTACAGGACCTCGTTGTAGTTCTGAGGACGCAGCGACTTAACCACTGCCCCAGTTTGCCCGGCGCCTACCCGGGGTCAAGCGACCCACGCCATGGGAAAGAAATCTCGGCACCTTCGTCACGAGAAAGGACGTCAGGAGGGCTTGACGTCAGGGTTGCCTGACGCGCACACTCGCGGCATGGTCACTCCAGAGGGCATCGAACGAGACATCACCCTGACGAGCGCCGCGGCCAGGTACGACGAGTTGTGGATGCGGGACGCCGTAGGGGAATCGCCGCTCCAGCGCGAGGAGGTCCTCGAACTCCTGGCGCTAGGGGAGGTGATCGCCCGAAAGGCCGTGCACGGCCGGCAACTGGCCGTCCGTTCGGCGCGCCGCGCCGGGGCGCCATGGACCCAGATCGGAGCGGCCCTCGGCATCAGCAAGCAGGCCGCCTGGGAAGCGCACGGCAAGTGGATCGACGACCAGGCGGCCCAGCACCGCGACAGCGACTACCAGGGCCTGAACGAGCACGAAGCCGCCGCAGAACGCAAACTGGCAGGCCAAGCCGACGCCTAGCCCGCCGTCCACGACCGGCCGCCAACGCATGGCGGTCCCAGATCGCGGAGACCCCAGCCACCACCGCAACCACGCGACAACCTCACCCCTGCGATCGCGTCCGAAGGCAGGTTTCGAGCGAAGCGAGAAACCTGATCGCGCAGCGAGCCGCAAGGCGAGCCGGAGCGATGCAGCGATCGCACGCGTTTCTCGACGATGGAGGGCCCCCTGGGGCCCGAAGGAGGAGAGAAAAGCAATAAACACAGTGCTTGGAGTTTCTCTCGGGTGGCATTGGGAAATCTGCTGCTAGAGGGAACGGAGGCGATTGGGCATGGAGGTCGTTCTCGAAATGACCCTGCCGAGGAACGCCGAGAGCGCGCCGCTGGTGCGGCATACGCTCGACGCTTCTCTTCGCGGGCTCGGAGTGGGTTCCGAGGTCCGTGCCGATATCGCGCTCGCGCTCGGCGAGGCGTGCGCGAACGTCATTCAGCATGCGGCGGCCGGGCGGGAGTACGAGGTCCGGGCGCGGATGGACGGGGCGCGGTGCGTCGTGGACGTCATTGACGGGGGCGCGGACGAGGCGGTGAACCCGGCCGCGGTGTGGGACGACGTGCAGGCGCCGCCGCTGGCCGAAAGCGGGCGGGGGCTCACGCTGATGCGGGCGTTCACGGAGGAAATGCATATCGCCGGGCGTGCGCACCGGAACGGCTCGGTCGTGCATTTCGAGAAGTCGCTGGCAAGCTGACGGCCCGGCGGGCTGTCGCCCACCGGGCCGCGTTCCGGGGTGCCGGAGCAGCCGGCGCCGGGTCAGCCGGTGACGGGCAGGTCGTGCTTGACGGGCGTCGGGGCGGGCGCCTCCGACGGCGTCTCGGGCGTGCGGCCGCAGGTGGCGGACGCGACCCGGACGGCGCCCTTGCCGCCGGGCAGGGCCAGTTCCATGGCGGTGACGTTGAGGCGGCCGTCGGACGTCCGCTGCTGCTTGTTGAGCGTCAGGGACGTCCGGCCGAGCCCGTCGATGTCGACCGGGACGGTGGTGTTGGGCGGCGGGGACGCGTCCAGCCGCTTGCCGGCGAGGACGGCGCGGGCGAGGTGCGCGGTGCCCTGCCCGCCGACGCACTTGGCGGTGACGGCGTGGGCCAGCAGCTTCGCGGTCGGGACGGACAGGTCCGCCACCGAGGAGCGGGCGCGGGCGGCGGAGGCGGTGACGTCCAGCGCGGACGCGTTGACCAGCTTGGTGTGGTTCTCGCGCAGCAGGCTCTTGCTGACCGGGCCCCCGCCGGACGAGACGGCCGGTACCGGCGGGACGGGAAGCGGCCCGGTGACGTTCAGCCCGTAGGCGGAACCCTCCCCGCCGGGCGCGGCGAGGGCCGGGGCGGCGAACGCCGGGGTGGCGGTCGCGGCGAGGCCGGTGGCCAGCAGCCCGGCGGTGGCGAGGCGCTTGACGACATGGACGTGACGCATGGTTGTGCTCCGATTCTCGTGAGATCTGGGGGCGGCCGGTCAGGCGGTGATGAGCACCAGGGAGCCGAGCGGGACGCGGGAGAGGGCCTTCAGGGCGTCCGCGGGCACCCGCACGCAGCCGTGCGTGACGGCCTTGCCGAACACCGAGGTGTCGGGCCAGCCGTGCAGGGCGACGGTGCCGGGCCCGCCGCCGAAGGTGTCGAGGGTCGCCGAGTGGGTGCCGAGCGGCAGGACGATGGGGCTGGGCGTCTTCTTGGCCGGGGCGAGCGTGGCCATGACGAACGTCCGGCCGGGCGGTGTCGGGGTCTTGGCGCCGCCGACCGCGACCTTCCACCGGCCGACGCGGCGCGCGGACTTCTCCAGCGTGAGCCGCCGGGTGCCGAGGTCGACGCGGACGGTGTAGGGCGTGTGCGCGGTTTTCAGGCCGGCCGCGGAGACCCAGCCGCTCGCCTGGTTGGGGCGGCTCGGCAGCAGCACCCGCCGCCAGTCGCCCGAGGTCTCGACCACGGGCACCCAGGTGGGCCCGCCCAGTTCGGTGGCGGGGAGGGTGGCGACGCGGCGTCCGCCGGGACGGTCGAGCACCGGCACGGACTTGGCCGGGTGCGCGACGAGTCCGTCGGTGGTGCCGGTGGGCGTGCCGTCCTTGGGGACGCCGGGAAGGGTGCTGTACGTGGTCGCCTCGGGGACCTTGGCCGCACCGGCCCCGGCGGCGCCCTTGCCGCCGTCGGCCGCCGCGGTGCCGTGCCGGGACGGCGAGCCGCCGCATCCGGCGAGCGCCAGCAGCAGGGCCGCGGCGGTGACGGCGCGGAGGGAATGCCCGGGGGCATTGATGGTCGCCATGAGGCGGGATGTTAGTAGTGGTGAAGGCGGCCGTATCGGGAATGGCGAAAAACGCACCGGAGAGCGCTTAATAAAATGTCGATAATCCCCGTTTTTATGGGTTCCTTGCGGAGGGTCGCGGCCTTTCCGGCAAAACCGGATATAATCGGATGGGTCAGGCCAGCATCGAGAGCGGGCCGCCCTCTTCGTCCACCCCGGAGGCCGCCTCGCCGAACTCGGCCAGCCCCCACAGCAGCGCTGCCCGCGCCGGCGCCGGCATCTCGGCGAGGACGCGGGTGAGGTCGGTGCGCCGCCGCAGCCGGAGCCGGTCGAGCAGCGCCTGCCCGTCCGCGCTCAGCCGGACGGTGACCTCGCGGCGGTCGCGCCCCGGGTCGCGGGACAGCAGCCCGCCGGCCTCCAGCCGGTCGCAGAGCCGGCTCGCCGACGACACCAGCGCGCCCAGCTCGCCCGCCAGGTGGCTGATGTTGACCGGCCCGCGCTCCAGCACGAAGAGCGCGCGGAGTTGGGTGGACGGCACGGGTACATCGGCGGCATTGTTGGCGCGCGACCAGATGTCGATCAGGGCGGCGGCCGCATCGTCGAGCGCGGCCGCGGACTCCGCGGCGCCCTCACCCGACGTGTCCACCATGCCCTCCACTGTTACACACGACGCCGACCGCGGCATACCGGGCACTGGCCGTCCGGCGGCCATCGGATGGCGCGGCGGCCGACCCGGCGAGGATTTCGGATGCATGGCGAACCCGTGGACGACGACCCGTTCGAGGCGGCCGAGGCCGCGATCTGGGCGGCGCACCCGCACGAGCTGGTCGCCGTCGCGGCCGACCTGCTCAGGCGGTATGCGGACGCCGCCGGCGCCGAGGTCCTGCTCGTCGACTACCGGCAGGCGTTCCTCGTCCGGACGCTCCCGGACGGCGACGGCGACGGCGACGCGGATGGCGGCGACGATGGCGACGGCGACGGCGACGTGCCGGTGGACAACACCGCGCCCGGCCGGGCGTTCGCGTCGCAGCGGACCGTCCTGGAAGAGGACGGCCGGGTCGTCCACCTGCCGCTGACCGTCAAGGGGGAGCGGCTCGGCGTCCTGTCCGTGCGGTTCGCGGGCGAAGGCGGCCCGCCCTGGCTGGACGGCTTCGCCGGCGCCCTCGCCCGCGCCTTGAAGATCGCCGACCAGGCCACCGACCTGTACCGGCGGGTCCGGCGCCGGACGCGGCTGACGCTGGCCGCCGAGATGCAGTGGGAGCTGCTGCCCGCCCTGGCCTACGACGCGGCCGAGTTCCGGTTCGCGGGCCAGCTGGAGCCCGCGTACGCGGTGTGGGGCGACGCGTTCGACTGGGCCGCGTCCCGGGACCGGCTCACGCTGACCGTCAGCAACGGGATGGGGACGGGGACGGAGGCGGCCGCGCTCACCCACCTCGCGATCAGCGCGCTGCGCAACGCCCGCCGGTCCGGCGCCGACATCACCGAGCAGGCCGCGCTCGCCGACGAGACGCTGTTCGCCCGGTACCGGGGCGAGCGGCACGTGGCCACGCTGCTGATGGACTTCGGGCCGGCCACCGGGCGGGTCCGGGTGGTCGACGCGGGCTCGCCGAAGATCTACCGGATGCGGGGCGGCGCGATGGACGGCATCGCCTTCGACGCGCAGATGCCGCTCGGGATGTTCGGCGACACCCGGTACGCGATCGAGGAGTTCACCGTCGACCCGGGCGACCGGCTGGTCATCGTCAGCGACGGGGTGCACGCCGCCCGCTCCCCGGCCGGGATCCCGTACGGGGACGCCGCGCTGTTCCAGGCCCTGCGCGCGACCCGGTTGCAGGATCCGCCGGAGGCCGTCCGCACCATGGTCCGGCATTTCGTCGCCTACCACGAGGAGACCGAACCGGTCGACGACGCGGTGATCGTGTGCGTCGACTGGCTGGGGCGCCCGCCGGACTCCGGCGTCAGCGGGGAAGCTTGACCACCGTCACGAAGAACTCGTCGATCTTCCGGACGACGGAGATGAACTGGTCGAAGTCGACGGGCTTGGTGACGTAGGCGTTGGCGTGCAGGTTGTAGCTGCGCAGGATGTCCTCGTCCGCCTCGGACGTGGTGAGCACGACGACGGGGATGCGGCGCAGGTCGTCGTCGTCCTTGATCTCCTCCAGCACCTCGCGGCCGTCCTTGCGCGGCAGGTTCAGGTCGAGCAGCACCAGGTCGGGCCGCGGGACCTCGGCGTACTCGCCCTCCTGGCGCAGGAACGCCATCGCCTGCTCGCCGTCGTTGACGACGTGCAGCGTGTTGTTGACCTTGTTGTGCTCGAACGCCTCGACGGTCAGCAGCACGTCCCCGGGGTCGTCCTCGACGAGCAGGACCTCGATGGGATGGGGGCTCTCAATCATCTGTGCCTCCGCTGTCGGTGGTGGACGGCCGGGCCGGCAGCGTCCAGTGAAAGGTCGTGCCGGCGCCGTCCGCGACGTCGCCGTCCAGCCAGATCCGGCCGCCGTGGAACTCGACGATCTTCTTGCAGAGCGCCAGGCCGATGCCCGTCCCGGTGTACTCGTCGCGCGGGTGCAGCCGCTGGAAGATGAGGAAGATGCGGTCGGCGTAGCGGGGCTCGATCCCGATGCCGTTGTCGGCGCAGCGGAACTCCCACTCGTCGCCGGCGCGGCGCGCGCCGATGGTGACGCGGGGCGGCTCGTCCGGGCGGCGGAACTTGATCGCGTTGCCGATGAGGTTCTGGAAGAGCTGGACGAGCTGGGTGCGGTCGCCGGGCACGGCCGGCAGGTCCGGGACGCCGACCTCGGCGCCGGTCTCCTCCCGCAGCGCCGCCAGGTTGTCGAGCGCCTGCCGGACGGCGTCGCCGAGGTCGACGGCCTCCTCGGGACGCGACAGCCGCCCGACCCTGGAGAAGCTCAGCAGGTCGTTGATCAGCGCCTGCATGCGCTTGGCGCCGTCCACGGCGAACGCGATGTACTGCTGCCCCCGGTCGTCCAGCTGGTCGCCGTACCGGCGCTCGATCATCTGGCAGAAGCTCGCGACCTTGCGCAGCGGCTCCTGCAGGTCGTGGCTGGCGACGTAGGCGAACTGCTCCAGCTCGGCGTTGGAGCGGCGCAGCTCCTCGGTCTGCTCGTTCAGCTCCGCCGTCTGCGCGTCCAGCCGCCGGGTCTTCTCCTCGCTGGCGCGCCACTCGTCGATGATCCGGCCGCGCATCGCGTCGATGATCGCCGCCAGCTCGTTGATCTCGGCCGGGCCGGGGACGTCGAGGCGGTGCCCGAAGTCGCCCTGGGACACGGCGCGGACGCGGCCGGTCAGCGCCGACATCGGCGTGAGGACCGTCCGGCGGAACAGCAGGACGAGCAGCAGCGCGGCGGCGACCACCACCACGAGCGCGGCGACCGCCGACCACAGCGCGATGTCGGCGCGGGACTCCAGTTTCGCGGCGGCCCGGTCGTGCAGCCTCGTGATGCCGGCCTGCAGCGGCGTCATGTCGCCGCGCGCCCGGTTGAGCAGCGTCCGCGCCTGCCTGCTCTCGTCGGGCTCGATGCCCTGCCCGCCGGGCCCGGCCGCGACCCGGTCGGCGAACTCGGCCCGCCAGGTGCGGGAGTCGGCGGTGGCCTTGGTGATGAGCCGGTCGACGTTCGCGTGGCCCGGCACGCCGGCGAGGAGCCGGCGCATCCGCGCCGCGGAGTCGGCCTCCTGCCGGACGGCGGCGCGGTACTCGGCGACGTTGCCGGACCCGCCGTCCTGCGCGTAGTCGCGGATCGCGGTGTCCTGGTTGGTGACGGCCGTGGACAGCCGGAACTGCTCCAGCGTCGCCGGGTCGACCTGATGGACGAGGACGTCCCGGGCCTGGTTGTTCCCGTACAGCGCGAGCCCCGCCTGGGTGAACGCGGCCAGCAGCAGCACACCGAGGACGAACGCGCCGATCCGGTAGATCTGGACGAGCCGGACCCGGCCCATCCCGTGGCCCGCGGGCATGCCCGCCTCGGGCAGCACGGCGCCCGGCCCGCGGATCCGCAGTTCCTGCCCGACCTTCACCGGCTCCGGTCGCGCGGGCATCAGCCGTCCCCCCGGCTCAGCAGCAGCACGGCCAGGTCGTCGGACAGGACGTCGCCGTTCAGCCGCTCCGCCTCCGCGATGAGCCCGTCGACGAGGACGTCCCCGCGCTGCCCGCCGCCGTGCGCGAGCGCCGCCAGCTCCACCAGGCCGGACAGGTCGAGGTACCCGTCGCCGTCATGGCCCTCGATCAGCCCGTCGGTGTAGAGCAGCAGGGTCCACGAGTCACCGAGTTCGAAGTCGAAGGCGGGCCACTCGACGCCGGGGATCAGCCCGAGCGCCGGGCCGCACGCGTCGTCCGGGACGGCCGCGACCCGGCCCGGCCCGAACAGCAGCGGGCGCGGATGCCCGGCCCGGTACATCCGGGCGCTGCGCCGGTCGGGCGCGATCGTCAGCGTGCAGACGGTCGTGAAGATCTCCTCGGCCCACCGCTCGTGCTCCAGGACGGCGTCGAGCGTGTCCAGCAGCCGCGGGCCGGCGTGCCCGGCGAGGACGAGCGTCCGCCACGCCATGCGCAGCCGGACCCCGAGGGACGCCTCGTCGGCGCCGTGCCCGCTGACGTCCCCGATCACCACGTGGACGGCGCCGTCGGCGGTCTGCACGGTGTCGTGGAAGTCGCCGCCGAGCAGGGCCCGGTCCCGTCCCGGGCGGTACCGGGTGTGGTGCCGCAGCGTCGCGTCGTGCAGGATCGGGACGGGCAGCAGGCCGCGCTCCAGCCGGGCGTTCTCCCGGCTCAGCGCCCGCGCCTCGACGAGCTGCCGCTCGGACTCGTCGGCGCGCTTGCGCTCGATCGCGTAGCTGATCGCCCGGGTGAGCAGGGCGCTGTCCATGTCCTGCTTGACGAGGTAGTCCTGCGCGCCGGCGGCGACGGCGGCCACCCCGACGTGCGCGTCGGCGAGGCCGGTCAGCACGAGGACGGCGGTGGCGGGCGCGTGCGCGCGCACCTGGTGGAGGGCGTCGAGGCCCTGCGCGTCCGGGAGGGAGAGGTCGACGATGACGCACTGGATGTCGCTGCGGAGCGCGGCGACGGCCTCGGCCAGCGTGGTCGCGACGGTGATCCGCACGCCCGGCTGCGCCTCGGCCAGCAGCTCCTCGAACAGGAACGCGTCGCCCGGGTCGTCCTCGACCAGGAGGAGGTGCGGGGAGCCGGCGACCCCGAGGAGCCGCTCCGCACCGCGACTGTTCATCGCGGCCATGTCTCAGCTCCTTCGGTCCGGCGCGCCCGGGAGGTCGGCGGGAAAACCCTTGCTGCCCAGCAAATGTTAAGGGCTCCGTGTCACTGAGATGCACAGCAAACACCCGAAAAGGAGGTGCGGCCACCCCGACCGCCCGTAGTGCGCGTAACGATGCCGCATCCCGGACCACTACCCGGTGACAGGAACACCTGGACGGACGGAGGAGCACGCGGTGGCAGACGAGGGCCCCGATGAACAGCGCTTCACCGCGATGTACGACGAGTGCCGCCAGCGGGTGTGGGCGTATGCCACCGCGCGGGCCGGCCGGCAGGTCGCGGACGAGGTGGTGAGCGAGACCTTCGCCGTGGCGTGGCGGCGGCTCGCCGACGTCCCCGACCCGCCGCTGCCGTGGCTGCTCGGCGTCGCGCGGAACGTCCTGCGCGACGGGCACCGCGCGCAGGTGCGGCGCGAGTCGTTCGCGGCCGAGCTCGGGCGGTGGGCGCCGCGTCCCGCCACCGACATCGCCGAGGACGTGGCGGAGCGGCTCGCGGTGCTGCGGGCGATGGCGGCCCTGCCCGAGGGGGACCGGGAGATCCTGATCCTCATCGCCTGGCAGGGCCTCACCCCGCGCGACGCGGCCAAGGTCGTCGGCTGCTCCCCGGCCGCCCTCCGCGTCCGGCTGCACCGGGCCCGCCGCCGCCTCCTCCGCGCGGCCGAGGCGGAAACGCCCGACGGCCAGGCGGAGGGCGCGCGCGGCACGCGTCCGCAGGTGGGGATCGTTAGCGAGGAGATGTCATGAAGGATGTGCTGCGGACGCTCCAGGAGGCCCGGCCCGCTGAGCTGGCCCCGGACGTTCCCGCCGACGAGGGCGTCCGGCGGGCGGAACTGACACGCGCCATGGCCGCGGAACACGGGCGGGCGGAAGACGGGCGGATCGGGCGCGGGCGGCGGGTGCGGCCGGTGTGGGGGCTCGGGCTCGCCGGGGCCGTCGCGGCGGGCGCGGTCGCCGCCGCCGCGGTGATCACCACCGGCGGGGACGGGACGGAGCCGCACCGGGGCGGCGCGCCTACGGTCGCGCTCGACGCGAGGACCGTCCTGCTCACGGCGGCGGACAGGGCCGACCGGCAGCCGGAGACGATGCGGGCCTACTGGCACCAGGTGACGGTCTCGTCCGACACCTACATGATGGGCTCGGACGGCGACCGGTACGCGATCGCGGTGCGGAGCCGGTCGGAGAGCTGGACGCCGAGCCGGCCCGGCGGTAAGGCGTGGGGAGCCCAGCAGGATCTCGGGGCGAGGCCCGCGACGAAGGCGGACGCGCAGGCGTGGCGGCGGGCCGGATCGCCGGCGGCGTTCAAGGTGGAGGTTCCGGTCGCGCCGGGCGCACCGGGCAGGCTCAAGGGGTTCACCGCGAAGACCGCCCCCGGGCCCCGTGAGCTGAGCGGATCGCCGCTGGTGGACGGGGACAAGGTGTTCTGGCTCGGCCGGAACGTGACCATGAAGGACCTGCGGTCGCTGCCGTCCGACCCGGCGCGGCTCAAGGCGGGGCTGCTGCGCTGGTACGAGGGCCACGGCACCGAGTCGGACGCGCCGATGGCGTCGGACGAGTGGCTCTACACGGTGGCGCGCGGGCTGGTGATGGACATGCCGGTGAAGCCGGAGGTGCGGGCGGCCGGGTTCCGGATGCTGGCCGGGCTGCCGGCGGTGAAGTCGCTCGGGAAGGCCACCGACCCGGAGGGGCGCACCGGGAACGCCATCGCGGTGGACGAGAAGACCCCGGTGGGGGTGATCAGGCACGAGATGATCATTGATCTGGCGTCCGGAACGGCGCTGGCCGGGCAGAACATTATGGTGGCGCCCGCCGCCGGCGCGCAGTTGCCCGCCGGGCGGACGATGAACTCCACCGTGACGCTCAGCACGGAATGGACGGACGCGAAGCCGCGCTGACCCATGGGCGGAAGGGACGGTGCCTCAGGGCGGTGCCGTCCCTTCTTGCGCCGGTTAGTGGCCGAGATGTGATCAGGCGCTTTTGGGGGTGCTGCGGGCGGTTTTCTGTGCGGCCCTGCGCTGCGCGGCGGCGGCCCTGGCGCGGTTCATGCTTTCCCGCACCTTGGCGGCGCCGCGGGTCGCGGTCACGGAGTCCTTCGCGCGCCCGGCGTAAACGGCGAGGACCTCGGCGACGGGCGGCGGCTGCCATTCCTCCTTCGCCGCGATCGGCAGGACGAGGGCGGGCGG
>NZ_SMKY01000103.1 GCF_004349235.1 Actinomadura darangshiensis
GTGGGGGAGGGTCAGGGCCACTGCCGTCGCCAGGAGGAAGAGGGCCGCGGAGACGGTCAGGGACAGGGCGTAGCCGCCGTTCAGGGACGAGGCGGTCGTGGTGCCGCCGGTCCGGTGGGCGGCGACGGTGGCGAGGGAGGCCAGGCCGATGCAGCCGCCCAGCTGGCGGGAGCTGTTGAGGAGGCCGGAGGCCATGCCTGCCTCGTGCGGGGCGACGCCGGTGGTGGCGGCGGTGGCGACCGGGCCCAGCACCAGCCCGATGCCGACGCTGCACACCAGCGAGGGGCCGAGGACGTCGGCGAGGAAGCCGCCGTCCGGGCTGATCAGCGCGTACCAGCCGAGGCCCGCGGCGGCGAGCAGGGTGCCGGGGACCAGGGCGGCGCGGGGTGAGCGGGTCGCGCAGAGACGGGTGGCGGCCACCGTTCCGGCGATCGCGCCGGCTGAGAAGGGCAGGAAGGCGGCGCCCGTCTCGGCGGCGCCCATGTGCAGCACGCCCTGCATGTAGAGGGAGACGAAGTAGAAGGCGGCGAACTGGCCCGCCGCCGCGATGAACACGATCAGGTTCGCGCCCGCCACCCACCGGCCGCGGAGCAGGCCCAGCCGGACGAGCGGCGCGGAGACCCTCGTCTCGGCGACGGCGAAGGCCGCGAGGAGCACGGCGGCCGCGGCGAGGGTCGCCACGGTGGCCGGGGACGTCCAGCCGCGGACGTCGGTGCGGACCACGCCGAAGACCAGCAGCCCGACACCGGCGGTGGCGAGCACCGCGCCGAGGACGTCCATCCGCTCCCGCGCCGCCGGGCGCCGCTGCGCGGAAACGCGCGCCGGGACGAGCCCGAGGGCGATCGCGACGATCGGCAGGTTGATCAGCATCACCCAGCGCCAGCCGGCGTACTCGGTGAGGACGCCGCTCAGCAGGACGCCCAGCGCCCCGCCGACGGCGTTCATGGCGCTCCAGATGCCGAGCGCCCGGACGCGTGCCCGGCCCTCGGTGAACGTGGTGGTCAGCAGGGCGAGGGACGCGGGCGCCGCCGCGGCCGCGCCGAGCCCCTGCCCGGCGCGGGCGGCGATGAGCTGCCAGGGGGCTTGGGCGAGGCCGCCGGCGAGCGAGCAGAGGCCGAAGAGCGCCAGGCCGAGGACGAACAGCCGGCGCCGCCCGTACAGGTCGCAGGCCCGGCCGCCGAGCAGCAGGAACCCGCCGAACGTGAGCGCGTAGACGTGTACGACCCACGACAGGTCGACCGGGGCGAAGCCGAGGGACGTCCTGATCGCGGGCAGCGCGACGTTCACGACCGCCATGTCGAGGGCGACGACGAACTGGGCGACGCACGCGGCCGCCAGCACCACCCCGGGGCGTTCATTTTTTACATGTATAGAAATTAGCCTCCGGTCCCGCCCGCTGTCCAGTCCGGGGCCGCGGCATGGTGAAGGATGGGAGCCATGCCGTCCGTACCGCGCCGCGCCGCAGGCAGGCCGCCCCGCATCTCCCGCACCGAGATCATCGACACCGCCCGCCGGATCGTGGACGAGGAGGGCGTGGAAAGGCTCACCATGCGGCGGCTGGCGGGGGAGATCGGCAGCACGCCGATGGCGCTCTACCACCATGTGCGCGACAAGGACGAGCTGCTGCTCCTGCTCCTGGACGACTACGCCGCCCGGATGATGCGCAAGCCCGGCCTCCCCGCCGAGCCGCGCGAGCGCGTGGTGGTCGTGGCGGCGGCGATCCGCGCGGTGCTCGCTCCGTGTCCCTGGATCGCCGAGGTGCTCACCGCGGACGATCTGATGTCGGAGTCGGCACTGTGGTTCGTCGAGCAGATCCTGGACGGCCTGGCCGAGTGCGGGCTGAGCCCCGAGCGGGCCGTGCACGGCTACCGGGCGATCTGGTACTACACGGCCGGCGAGATCATCGTCCGGGCGGCGGCGGCCCGCAGGCGTGCCGGGGACGACCGGCCGACCTACCGCGACCGGGTCTTCGCCGGACTGGACGGGACGGAGCTGCCGCGGCTGGCGGAGGTCGCACCGCAGTGGGCGCCGCTGACCGCGCAGGACACCTACCTGGACGGGCTGCGCGCGCTCGTCGACGGGCTCACCCGATGAGCCGGCGGCTCACCCGATGATGAGAACGCAGGTCGAGCGGTGCGCGGGCTGAGCCGATTGTGAATCGGCTGACAATTTCCCCGGGGTAACCGAAGGCCGTCGCACAAGACTGCGCGTAATGGCGGCCGTACGTTGTGGGCACTCCACCCCGATCAACACGACGACCAGGACCGCCGGACGCCCGGCCAAAGCGTCGTGCCCGCATTAGGGAGATGCTCATGCGTTTCAGACGGCTCCGCTCATGGGCGGTCATGGCCGCGGCGATGACCGCCGCCTTCGGTGCGCTGACGCCCGCCGCACACGCGGAGACCAGTCCGGAAGGGGCCAACGACTGGAACTGCAAGCCGTCGTTCCTCCACCCCCGCCCGGTGGTGCTGGTGCACGGCACGTTCGAGAACATGGCGTTCAACTGGCAGAAGCTCTCGCCGGCGCTGAAGAAGGCCGGATACTGCGTCTACGCCCTCAATTACGGCGGCCCGAAGGACGGCCCCATCCAGGGGATCGGCGACATTCCCACGTCGGCCGGTGAACTGTCGGCGTTCGTCGACAAGGTGATCGCCTCGACCGGGTCGGCCAAGGTCGACATGGTCGGGCATTCGCAGGGCGGCATGATGCCGCGCTACTACCTGAAGTTCCTCGGCGGGGCGGCGAAGGTCGGCAAGCTCATCGGGGTCGTCCCGTCCAACCACGGCACCAACATGTCGGGGCTGGTGGAACTGGGCAGCCTCCTCGGCATCACGCAGGCGGTCGTGAAGGCCGCGCCGGCGGCGGGCCAGCAGATCGTCGGCTCGGACTTCCTGAAGAAGCTGAACGAGGGCGGCGACACCGTGCCCGGCCCGAGCTACATCGTGCTGTCCACCAAGTACGACGAGGTCGTCACGCCCCACACCTCGGAGTTCCTCAACGGCTCCAACGCGCAGAACGTCCTCCTGCAGGACAAGTGCGCGAACGACACCAACGCGCACGTCGGCATCGCGTTCGACCCGGTGATGATCAAGTTCGTGCTGAACTCGCTCGACGTCTGGGGCCCGTACTGGCCCATCGACTGCGGCAACCCGCTCGGCTGAGCCGCCCCCGGACGAGCGGCGCCCGGCGGCCTCCCCCTTTCACCGCCGGGCGCCGCTTCGCTCGTCGCGGAGAGGGTCAGGCGAGGGGCGGCGGGAGCCGGTCCGCCGGGACGGTCGTGATCTCCAGGACGTGGCGGCGCAGCGCGGCGGCGAGGTGGGACGGCCCGACCCGCCAGGGCGGCAGGACCGCGTGCAGGGTCAGCCCGTCGATGAGCGCGTGCACCCGGGCCGCCTCGGCGGCCACGTCAAGGCCGGGACGCAGGATCCCGACCCGCGCGGCGGCCGCCAGCACGAGTTCGGCGGCGGAGCGCGTCTCGTCGTAGAGCTCCGTGGCGACGGCGCAGAGGTCGGGCCGGGTGCGGGCGCCGACGGTGAACGCGAGCCACACCTCGGCCTCTTCGCGGCGCTCCCGGTCCATCGGCAGCAGGCCGGCGAACAGGGCCTCCATCGTCGCGACGTGCTCGGCGTCCGGCGCGGCCGGGTCGGGGGCCGACAGCCGGCCGGCCCGCGCCCGCAGCCGCTCGCGGGCGCGCTCCGCGAAGTACCGCATCGCGGAGATCATGATGTCGGCCTGGCCGCCGAAGTAGTGCCGGACGGAGCCGATCGCGAGGCCCGCCTCGGCCGCCACGTTGCGCAGCGAGGCCTGCTCCAGGCCGTCCCTGCGGACGACCCGGAACACGGCTTCGGCGACCTCCCGGCGGCGGGCCCCGGGATCAACGACCTTGGGCATGCCCCTTTATAGCACGCCCGTGCTACATATCAGCCCGTGGCGTCCGCGACGGCGTGCGACCAGATGCCGAGCGCGTCGTCGACCTGCTCGCCGGTCACGATCAGCGGCGGGATCATCCGGACGACGTTGCCGTACGCGCCGCAGGTCAGCAGCAGGAGCCCGCGCTCGGCGGCGGCCTTGTGCGCGCGCGCCGCGGTGGCGGCGTCGGGCTCGCCGTCGGGAGTGCTGAACTCGCCGGCCTGCATGAGCCCGAGCCCGCGCACGTCGCCGATCTCCGGATGGTCGGCGGCGATCTTGCGCAGCCCGTCGTTCAGCCGCGCGCCCTGCCGGGCCGCGTTGCCGACGAGGTCCTCGTCGGCGATGACCTGGAGCGTGGCGAGCGCGGCGGCGCACGCGACCGCGTTGCCCCCGTAGGTGCCGCCCTGCGACCCCGGCCGGGCCTTCTCCATCAGCGCCGCCGGCGCCGCGATCGCCGACAGCGGGAACCCGCTGGCCAGCCCCTTCGCCGTGATCAGGACGTCCGGGCGCGCGGCCGAGTGCTCGTGGCCCCAGAACCGCCCGGTCCGCCCGAACCCGGTCTGCACCTCGTCCATGATCAGCAGGATGCCGTGCCGGTCGGCGCGCTCGCGCAGCCCCTCCAGGAACGCGGGCGGCGCCGGGATGTAGCCGCCCTCGCCGAGCACCGGCTCCACGACGAACGCGGCCGTGTCGGACGCGGGGCTGGCGGTGGCGAGCAGGTAGTCGAGTTCGCGCAGCGCGAACCGGGTGGACTCCTCCTCCGACCAGCCGTACCGGTACGCCTGCGGGAACGGCGCGATGGCGGCACCCGGCATCAGCGGGCCGATCCCGGCGCGGAACTTCGTGCCCGCCGTGGTCAGCGCGGCGGCGCCCATCGTCCGGCCGTGGAAGGAGCCGTGGAAGACGACGATGTTCTGCCGGCCGGTGGCGTGCCTGGCCAGCCGGATGGACGCCTCGACGGCCTCGCTGCCGCTGTTGAGGAAGAACAGCGAGTCCACGCCGTCCGGCAGCACCTCGCCGAGCGCCTCGACGAGCCGCAGCAGCGGCCGGTGCATGACCGTCGTGTACTGCCCGTGGATGAGCGTCCCGACCTGCCGCTGCGCCGCCTCCACCACGCGCGGGTGGCAGTGGCCGGTGTTCGTGACGCCGATGCCGGCGGTGAAGTCGAGATGCCGGCGGCCCTCGGTGTCGTACAGGTACACGCCCTCGCCGCGCTCGGCAAGGACGGGAGTGGCCTGCTTCAGCAGGGGTGACAGCGTAGCCATGCGTCCCTCCGGTAGATTGTCGACAATCTGCAATCTAGGTGCCCCCGGGCTCGGATGTCCAGGGGGACCTACCAGTTCATGCGCGCTGTGGCCCGCGTGTCACGACACGCGGAGCCGGTCGATGGAGTCGGTCATGTGCTCCTCGATGAGGGTCAGAAGCCGCTCCTCCTCCCCGTCGCCGATCGCGTCGACCAGCCGCCGGTGCTCCTCGACGAGCTCGGCCGGCTCGGGGTAGGTGTCCTGCAGGGCGTTCAGGCACATGCGGGTCTCCACCAGCAGCGTGTGCGCCATCCGCTCCAGCCGCGGGCTGCCGCACGAGCTGACCAGCACCTCATGGAACGCCTGGTCGGCGTCGCTCATCGCGATCCGGTCCCGCTCGCCGGCCGCGTCGACCAGGGCGTCCAGGGCGTCGGTGAGCCGGGCGACCGCCTCGCCCCGGTTCCGCTCCATGATCAGCTGGCAGGCCTCGCGCTCGATCGCGAGCCGGGCGAGGTAGACGTCCTCGACGTCCCCCTCGTCCAGCGTGATCACGAACAGCCCGCGGTGCGGCTCGCTGACCAGCAGCCCCTCCTGGACGAGCCGCTGCATCGCCTCGCGCAGCGGGCCCCGGCTGATGCCGAGGCGCCCGGCGAGCTCGGCCTCGCCGAGCTGCGCGCCGGGCTCCAGCGACCCGTACATGATCGCCGAGCGCAGCTCGTCCGAGACGATCTCGACGGTCGACTTGCGGGGGACAGGTTCCAGCTCACCCAATCGGCCCATGCCGCGGGCCCCTTTCGTCATAGCTGCCAGGTATGTCGTCCCTGCCCGGGCGCGCCGGCGGGGACGGTGCCGGGCGCGGCGAACAGCCGGCCCAGCCCGGTGCGCGGCGGGAGTCCCCCGGGACCGGACGCGAGCCGCAGCCCCTCCCACACGCTCACCTGGTTGGCGGTCAGCACCGGCTTGCCGACCCGCGCCTCCAGCTCGTCGAGCCAGGACACGGTGTGCAGCGCGGTGTCGGGCACCAGCACCGCCTCGGCGTCCGGATGGTCGTTGGCCGCGACGAAGGCGAGCACCTCGTCGCGGCCGAGGGTGCCGACCTCGGCGGCGGTGATGATGCCCCGGCAGGACAGCGCCACCACCTCGATGCCGGCGTGGCCGAGGAACGCGACGAAGCGCTCGGCGACGTCGGACGGATAGGTCGCGGCGACCGCGACCCTGGTCACGCCGAGCGCCCGCGCCGCGTGCACGAACGCGAACGACGTGCTGGACGCGGGCACGCCCGCGGCCTCGCTGACGCCCGCGACCTGCTGCGCGGCGCCGTCCCAGCCGAACACGAAGCTCCCGCTGGTGCACGCCCACACGGCGGCCTTGACGCCCAGGTCGCGCAGGGCGCGGGCCCCGTCGCCGAGCACGTCGGCGCCGCCGATGTCCAGCAGCGCGTCGACGCGGTGCGCGTCCTCGCGCATCAGCGTGTGCACGACCGGCAGGCTGACCCCGCCCGCGCCCGCTTCGCGCAGGGCGCGCTCGATGGCCGGGTAGTCGTCCTCGGCGCTGTAGCCGGGGTACAGGAACCCGGCGCTCAACCCGTTATGGCCCATGTTGTCGGCAATCCTAACCTCGCGGATCATTGGCGATCAGGCCGCCGTGGAGGGGGCGAGCCGCACCAGCGACTGCCCGGGACCGGCTGCGGAGCGGCCCATCGCGCGCAGCGCCGAGCACATCGTCACCTGGTTGGCGGTCAGCACCGGCTTGCCGATCATCTGCTCCAGCGGCGCGATGATGTCGTAGGTCGGCACGTTCGTGCAGCTGATGAAGACGGCCTCGGCCTCGGGGCCGTCCACCGTCGACACCGCCGACACGATCTCGCCGTAGCCGACCTTCCAGATGTGGCTGAGCAGCCCCATCCCGACCGACGACACGACCTCGATGCCGTACTCGCCGAGAAACGACACGAGCCGCTCGGTGACCGCGTCGATGTACGGGGTGACGACCGCGATGCGCCGGACGTTCAGCAGCCGCAGCGACTCCACCAGCGCACCCGACGTCGTCGTCGACATGGGCGCGCCGGCCGACATCATCGTCTGGTGCAGCTGCACTGCGCCGGCCTTGCCGCGGATGAAGCTGCCGGACGCGCAGGCGTACGCGACGGCGAGCGGCTCGGGCGCGAGGACGTCCCGGGTCGCCTGCCGGACGATCGACTGGTCCGACAGCGCGGACGCCATCTCGACCGTGACCGGCACCGGCACGTACGGCAGCCGCGTCATGAACAGCGACACGTCGTCGGGCGTCCAGCGCCACAGCTCCCGGTCGAGCGCGAAGTCGAACGGGGCGACCACCCCAATGCCGTGCTGGGCGAGCAGCTCTGGGCCGACGACCAGCGAGGGGTCGAATGTCATGTGCGCGGCCACCGATCTAGGACTCGGCACGGCTGTAGACAAGACGCTCACCCACGCCTCCCGAACGCCAGACGTCGTTGCACGCCTCGGCCATCCGGTCGAGGCCGTCGACGATCGTCGCGTACACGTTCCCGGGCACCCATCCGACATCGCCGTTCAGCAGCAGGTTGTTGCGCCCGTAGAAGATGGCGAGGTCGATGACGCCGGGCAGGGCATGGATGTTCTTCTCTTCCTTGAACTTCCGGTCGAGCATCCCGCCCGGGAAGGAGAAGTAGACGACATCGCCCGGGATCGGGGTGATGGTGGGGTTCTCCAGGCCGATCTCCTCGTCGGAGAACCGCTCGACCATCGTGTACACCTCGTTGCGGGCGTACTTGGCGTGGTAGGCGTCGCCGCCGAGGGGCAAGGACTGCCACACCGCCTCGCAGGTGCGCGGCGCGTCCTTCTCCAGCAGTTCCGCGACGCACGAGACGCCGCGGTGCTCCAGAGTGATGGTCATGAGCTTGGGCATGCCGGACCTCCCCGTGAACAGGGGTGGGCGAGAGCGTCGCCACCCGAAGGACTCTGCGTGATTGTGGGGGAACCCCACGTTTAGAGCGCTCTGGGATCCGTCCTGGCCTGGTGCCTGGGCAGCGGTTGCGACGGTCTTGCAGCACACGTCTCAGTGCGGTGACCGGGGCCGCGGTGCATCGCGCTGATTGTTGACAATCCTACGAACGCTTTCTAGCGTGTCAATGCCTCCCAGAGATGCCTTTAAACTCCGCAGAGCCCGGAAGTGACGCCGATGGAGCCTGTTCAGCCCGCATCCGCTGGATCGCCCCACGTGGTCGTGCTGGTGGGGGACGTCCACCCGCGCGGCATGGCGCATGCCGAGCGCCTCGCGCACGTCCGCTACGTCGGCGAGAAAGAGCTGGCCGGAGCGCTTCCGGGCGCCGACGCGCTGTTCGTGTGGGACTTCCTGTCCGGCGCCCTCGCCGATGCCTGGCCCGCCGAGAACGGCCCCGGCTGGGTGCACATCGCGAGCGCCGGCGTCGACCGGCTGCTGTTCCCCGGCCTCGTCGAGGGTGACACGGTTGTCACCAACTCGCGCGGGATCTTCGACGAGCCGATCGCCGAGTACGTTCTCGGGCTGGTGCTGGCCTTCGCCAAGGACCTGCACACCACGGTCCGGCTGCAGGCCGAGCGGCGCTGGCGGCACCGCGAGACCGAGCCGATCACCGGGGCGCGGGCGCTGGTCGTCGGCACCGGCCCGATCGGGCGCGCGATCGGCCGCCGCCTCGGCGCCGCCGGGCTGGCCGTCACCGGCGCCGGCCGCACCGCCCGCGACGCCGACCCCGACCTCGGCGTCGTCCACCCGATGGAACGGCTGGACGAGGCCCTGTCCGAGGCCGACTACGTGGTGCTCGCCGCGCCGCTGACCCCGCAGACCCGCGGCATGATCGACGCCGCCGCGCTGGACCGGATGCGGCCCACCGCGCGGCTCGTCAACGTGGGGCGCGGCGGCCTGGTCGCCGAGCCCGACCTCGTCAAGGCGCTGCGCGCGGGCCGCATCGCGGGCGCCGCGCTCGACGTCTTCGAGGACGAGCCGCTGCCGCCGTCCTCGCCCCTGTGGGATCTGCCGAACGTCATCGTCTCCCCGCACATGTCCGGCGACGTGGCCGGCTGGCGGGACGAGCTCGTCCGGGTCTTCACCGGCAACCTCGACCGCTTCGTGTCCGGCCGCCCGCTCCGCAACATCGTGGACAAGCGGCTCGGCTATGTCGGTTCACAACCGTGATCGGTTTCTCACCAGAGGGGGCAACCATGAGTGATGCGGCCGATCTGACCGCGACGCAACTGCTGGCGGAGTACGCGGCCGGGACGCTCTCGCCGGTCGAGGCCGCGCAGGCCGTCCTCGCCCGGATCGCGCGGGAAGACCCGAAGCTCAACGCGTTCTGCCTCGTCGACGAGGAGACAACGCTCGACATGGCCCGCGCGGCCGGGGACCGGTGGCGGCGCGGCGCCACGCTCGGGCCGCTGGACGGCGTGCCCGTCTCGATCAAGGACGTCCTGCTCACCCGCGGCTGGCCGACGCTGCGCGGCTCCACGACGATCGACCCTGACCGCTCGTGGGACGAGGACTCGCCCTCGGTCGCCCGCCTCCGCGAGCAGGGCGCCGTGTTCGCCGGCAAGACGACGACACCCGAGTTCGCCTGGAAGGGCGTGACCGACAATCCGCTCACCGGCATCACCCGCAACCCGTGGGACACCTCCCGCACGCCGGGCGGGTCGTCCGGCGGCGCGGCGGCGGCCGTCGCGGCGGGCATGGCGCCGCTCGCCCTCGGCACCGACGGCGGCGGCTCGGTGCGCATCCCCGCCGCGTTCACCGGCACGTTCACGATCAAGCCGACGTACGGCCGCATCCCGCACTACCCGGCGAGCCCGTTCGGGACGCTCGCGCACACCGGCCCGATGACCAACACGGTCGCGGACGCGGCCCTGCTGCTCGACGCGGTGTGCGGGGCCGACGGCCGGGACTGGTCGGCGCTGCCCCCGCCGGACGTCCCGTTCACCGAGGCCGGCCCCGACGACCTGACCGGGCTGCGGATCGCGTTCAGCCCCGACCTCGGGTTCGCGGCGGTCGACCCGGAGATCGCGGCGACCGTCGCCACCGCCGCCGAGTTCTTCACCGAGCTGGGCGCGAAGGTCGAGCAGGCCGATCCGGGGCTCGGCGGCGACCCGGTCGGGGAGTTCGAGGTCCTGTGGTTCGCGGGCGCGGCCAAGGTCGTCGAGCACCTGCCGCCCGGGGCCCGGGCGCGGCTCGACCCGGGGCTGCGGGAGATCTGCGCGCAGGGCGAGCGGTACTCGGCCGTCGAGTACCTCACCGCCACGGCCCGCCGCATGGAGCTGGGCCGCATCATGGGCCTGTTCCACGAGCGGTACGACCTGCTGCTCACCCCGACGATGCCGATCGCCGCGTTCGAGGCGGGGCTGGAGGCCCCGCCGGGGTCGCCGTCCCCCCGCTGGACGGGCTGGACGCCGTTCACCTACCCGTTCAACATGACCCAGCAGCCCGCGGCGAACCTGCCGTGCGGGTTCACCGCGGACGGCCTGCCCATCGGCCTCCAGGTCGTCGGCGCCCGGCACGCCGACGCCCTGGTCATGGCCGCCTGCGCGGCCTACGAGAAGGCCCGCCCGTGGCGGCGCCTCACTGGAAGGTGATGGCGGCGCGGGCCCGGTCGTAGGTGCCGTCGTCCATCGCGGCGAGGACGCGCGGGGCCTCGTCCAGCGGGATGGGGGTGACGTCGGGGATGATCCCGTGCGCCCCCGCGAACGCGAGGGTGTCGCGCAGGTCGTGCGGGGAACCGGACGGCACGCCCATCACCCGGGCGCGGTTCATGACGAGCGCCGCCGGCGGCACGCTCACGTTCTCGGCGCCCATGCCGAGGTAGAGCAGGGTGCCGCCGGGGCGCAGGCCGCCGAACGCGGCGACCCCGGTCGCGGTGTCGGGCGCGGTGTTCACCACCAGGTCCGCGCCGCCCCACGCCCGCAGGGCCTCGGCCGGGTCCTGCTCGGCGGTCGCGACGAAGTGCTCGGCGCCGAACCCGCGGGCCTCGTCCTCGGCGCGCCGTGACCGGGACACGACGGCCACCCGCGCCCCCATCGCGGCGGCGAAGCGGAGCGCCATCGTCCCGACGCCGCCGGTGCCGAGCACGGCGACCTTCGACCCGGCGACGGCGCCGGCGTGCCGGAGCCCGTTGAACGCGGTGATCCCGGCGCACATCAGCGGGGCTCCCGCGACCGGGTCCAGGCCGTCCGGCAGCGGGGTGACGAACCCGGCGCGGCCCACGAAGTACTCGGCGTAGCCGCCGTCGGCGTTGACGCCGGTGACCTGCTTGGGCGCGCCGGTGCAGAGGATCTGGTCGCCGCGCGCGCACTGGTCGCAGTGCCCGCACGAGCCGTAGATCCAGCCGGTGCCGACCGGGGTGCCCACCTCGGGCCAGCCGACGCCCGCGCCGAGCGCGGCGACGACGCCGCTGATCTCGTGCCCGGGGACGGTGGGGAACGTCCCGAACGGGTAGTGGCCCCGCAGGTGGTTGACCTCGGAGAAGCACATCCCGCAGGCGGTGACCTTGACGAGGATCTCGCCGGGGCCAGGCTCGGGCACCTCGCGCTCGACGATGTCCAGCGGCTTGCCGGGTGCGGAAAGAACGGCGCTGCGCATGGGCCGCGTCCCCTCTCGTGTGTCGGCGGCGGCCGGAACGGCCGCCATAGCGTTGATATAACGAAAACTATAGTCACGCTACAGCACGGCGCATAGCGTTGCTCGCAAAATCTCTGTAACATCGTTGTTGTGACTGCTCAGAAGGACCTCGACACGCGGGACCGGATCGTGCGGGCGGCCGCATGGCTGATCACCGAGGCGGCCGGCGAGCCCGTCTCGACGCGGGCCGTGTGCACCGCCGCGGGCGTCGGGGCGCCGACCCTCTACCACCACTTCGGCGACAAGCGGGGCCTGTTCGACGCCGTCGCGGCGCACGGGTTCGAGGAGTACCTGGCGAGCAAGCGCGCACTGCGCCCCACCGGCGATCCCGTCGAGGACCTGCGCCGCGGCTGGGACCTGCACGGCGAGTTCGGCGTCACCCACCCGGCGTTCTACACGCTGATGTACGGCACGTCGCGCACGCCGCCCATCGCGGCGGAGGCGCACGCCCTCCTGCTCGGCCTGATCGAGGCGGTCGCCCGCGCCGGGCGGCTGCGCGTCCCCGTCGACGCCGCCGTCCAGATGGTCCACGCCGCCGGGGTCGGGGTCACCCTCGCGCTCATCTCCGGCGCGGGCGACGCGGAGATGTCGGCCCGGACGCGGGAGGCCGTCCTCGCGGCGATCACCGTCCCGGCCGGGACGGTGGACGACGGTGCGGCCTCGCCGGCCGCCAGGGCCGTGGCGCTGCGCGCCGCACTGGCCGCCGACCCTCCGGCCGCGCTGACGGCCACCGAGGCGGCGCTCCTCGGCGAGTGGCTGGACCGGATAGCCGGCTAGTCGGTCTCGAGCTCCTTCTGGCGCTTGCGCTTCTGCCGGCTGGACTTGCGGCGCTTGACGCCGACACCGCCCCAGAACGCCAGGCCCTTCACGACGACGGTGGGGGAGCCGGGCACGCCCGGCCCGCTCGCCCGCTGGTCGAAGCCGCCCATGATGCCGAGGCCCTTCACGTGCACGGTGATGTCGTCCGGCACGATGATCTCGAACCCGCCCATGATCGCCAGCGCGCGGATCGTCACCGCGCCCTCGTCGAACCGCGCCTCGCGCAGGTCGATCTTGCCGCCGCCCCAGAACGCCAGCGCGCTGAACTTGCGCGGCACGTTCCACACGCCGCTGCGCTGGAACCCGCTCATGATCCCGATGCCGCTCTTCCAGGTCGGCGCGCCCTGCACCGGCCGCCAGTCGGCCCCCGACACCGGCGCGGAAGGAGCGGCCGCGCCGGGCGCGGGCAGGTCGCGCGTGATCGGCTCCAGCTCCGCGTACGTCTTGGCCGCGTAGACCGCGTCGAGCCGCTCGTCCAGCTCGGTGAGGGACAGCCGCCCCTCGCCCGCCGCGTCGCGCAGCACCTGGGCGACCCGCTCGCGGTCGGCGTCACCGGCCCGCATCTCCGGCGCTCCGGGCGTACCGGCATGCTCGGGGAGGTTCGTCATGCGAGAAGCCTAGACCGGCCGCGCCCGGCACGCGACAGGTCGCGTCTCACGCCGGTTCCAGGCGGATGACGATGGACTTGGACGTGGGCGTGTTGCTGACCTCCGCGGTGCTGTCGAGCGGGACGAGGACGTTCGTCTCGGGGAAGTACGCCGCCGCGCAGCCGGGCGCCGTCGGGTAGGAGACGACGCGGAAGGCGGGGGCGCGGCGCTCGGTGCCGTCCGACCACTCCGAGACCAGGTCGACCATGGCGCCGTCGGCGATCCCGAGACCGGACAGGTCGGCCGGGTTGACGAACACGACGCGGCGGCCCGCCTTGATGCCCCGGTAGCGGTCGTCCAGGCCGTAGATGGTGGTGTTGTACTGGTCGTGGCTGCGGACGGTCTGCAGCAGCAGCCGCCCCTCCGGCACCCGCAGGACCTCCAGGGCGTTCACCGTCAGGTTGGCCTTACCCGTCGCCGTCGGGAACCTGCGCTCGTCGCGGGGGGCGTGGGGCAGAGTGAAACCGTCCGGCTCGCGGATGCGGGCGTTGTAGTCGGCGAACCCGGGGACGACCCGGGAGACGTGGTCGCGGATCACGTCGTAGTCGCGCTCCATCGCGTCCCAGCCGATGCCCGAGCCGGGAAGCGCGGCCCGCGCCAGCCGGCAGGTGATCGACACCTCCGACAGCAGGTCCCCGGACGCCGGGGCGAGCCGGCCGCGCGAGGCGTGCACCATGCCCATCGAATCCTCGACGGAGACGAACTGCGGCCCGGACTCCTGGTCGTCGCGCTCGGTGCGGCCGAGCGCCGGCAGGATCAGCGCCAGCTCGCCGGCCACCGCGTGCGAGCGGTTGAGCTTGGTGGACACCTGCGCGGTCAGCCGGCAGCTCCGCAGCGCCGCCTCGGTCACCGCGGAGTCGGGCGTGGCGCGGACGAAGTTGCCGCCCATGCCGAGGAACACCCTGGCCTTGCCGTCGCGCATGGCGCGGATCGCGTCCACGGTGTCGACGCCGTGCTCGCGCGGCGGCTCGAAGCCGAACTCGGCGGCGAGGGCGTCCAGGAAGGCGGGCTTCGGCTTCTCCCAGATGCCCATCGTCCGGTCGCCCTGCACGTTGGAGTGGCCGCGCACCGGGCAGACGCCCGCGCCGGGGCGGCCGATGTTGCCGCGCAGCAGCAGGAAGTTGACGATCTCGCGGATCGTCGGCACCGAGTTGCGGTGCTGGGTGAGGCCCATCGCCCAGCAGACGATGATCCGCTTCGCGCCGAGGACGTCCCCGAGCGTCGCGGCGATCTCGCCCCGGGTCAGGCCGGTCGCCTCCAGCACCTCGTCCCAGTCCAGGCCGAGGACGTGCTTGCGGAACGCGTCGAACCCGTGCGAGTGGGCGTCGAGGAACTCCTGGTCGACGGCCTCCGGCGCGTCCGATTCCAGCAGCATCCGGTTGAGCGCCTGGAACAGCGCGAGGTCGCCGTTCAGGCGGATCTGCAGGAACCGGTCGGCGAGCACGGTGCCCTGCCCGGTCACCCCGGACGGACGCTGCGGGTTCTTGAACCGCATCAGCCCCGCTTCGGGCAGCGGGTTGACCGCGATGATGCGGGCGCCCTCCTTCTTGGCCTTCTCCAGCGCCGACAGCATCCGCGGGTGGTTCGTTCCCGGGTTCTGCCCGACGACGAAGATCAGGTCGGCCTGGTAGAGGTCGTCCAGCAGAACCGAGCCCTTGCCGATGCCGATCGTCTCGCT
This sequence comes from Actinomadura darangshiensis, assembly GCF_004349235.1. Taxonomy (GTDB): domain Bacteria; phylum Actinomycetota; class Actinomycetes; order Streptosporangiales; family Streptosporangiaceae; genus Spirillospora; species Spirillospora darangshiensis. Next base: position 14,937 of record NZ_SMKY01000103.1, read on the forward strand.
CAGCGCGGACCCGGACGACTCGTGGCACATGTTGCTGCAGTCCGGCAGGTTGTTCGTGCCGAACGCGCGGGCGAACAGCTGGTAGGCGAACGCGGCCTCGTTGCTGGTGCGGCCGGAGGTGTAGAAGACGGCCTCGTCCGGCGACTCCAGCGCGGTCAGCTCGGACGCCAGCAGCCCGAACGCCTCGTCCCACGACACCGGCTCGTAATGCTCGGACCCGGCGCGCTTCAGCATCGGCTCGGTCAGCCGGCCCTGCTGCCCCAGCCAGTGGTCGGAGCGCTCCGCCAGCTCCGCGACGGTGTGCTCGGCGAAGAACGCACGGGTGACGCGGCGCGTCGTCGCCTCCTCGGCGACGGCCTTCGCGCCGTTCTCGCAGAACTCGGCGACGTGCCGGTGGTCGCCCTCCGGCCAGGCGCAGCCGGGGCAGTCGAAGCCCTTCTTCTGGTTGACGCGCAGCAGCGTCAGCGCGGTCCGGCGCACGCCCATCTGCTCGTACGACTGGCGCAGCGCGGCGGTGACCCCGGGGACCCCGGCCGCCCACGTCTTCGGTTTCGCGACCTCCATCTCCGAGTCGTCGAAGTCACCGTCGGGCGCCTTGCGTGTCATTGGGAAACACATCCTCGTGTCGAGCCGGCTATCCCCACTGTCGCACGGTAACCCGCGTCCGGCGCGTTACTGCGGGGGGCCTTCCGCCAGGCGGAGGGCCGTCGCCAGGCGGGCGCCCTGGCGCGTCGTCCACTCGATGCGGACGGAGTCGCCCGGGTGGCGCGCCAGCATCAGCGCCGTGAGGGTGGACGGGGAGTCGACCGCGTCCTGCCCGAACGTGACGATCGCGGCGCCGACCGGGATGCCGGCCGCCGCGGCGGGGGTGCCGGGCACGATCTCGGCGACGAGCGCGCCCGGGGACCGCCCGTTGGAGCGGACCTTGACGCCGAGCATCGCCGTCCTGCCGATGTGCACGGTCGAGGACGCCTCGCCGCGCTGGATCTGCCGGGCGATCTCCAGCGCCCGGTCGGACGGGATGGCGTAGCCGCGGTGGTCCTTGTCCGGCTCGGCGCCCTTCACCGCGAACCCGGCGGACGCGGCGGTGTTGATGCCGATGACCTTGCCGGTGGAGTCCAGCAGCGGGCCCCCGGAGTCGCCGGGCTTGATCGGGGCGCTGGTCTCGATCAGGCCGGTGAGCCGCTCGGACGTCCCGTTGCTGTCGTCGCGCGCGGTGACGGTCTGCTCCAGGGCGGTGACCTTGCCGGTCACGACCGCGGGCGTGCCGCCCTTGCCGCCCGCGTTGCCGACGGCGGTGACCGTGTCGCCGACCGCGACGCTCGCCGCGGCGGTGAACACGGCGGCCTTCAGCCGGGACGCGCCGGACAGGCTGAGCACCGCGATGTCGCCCGTCCGGTCGTACCCGACGACCTGCGCGGTGTAGGTGCGGCGGTTGTCGGTGTCGGTGCCCTTGATCTCGGTGGCGCCCTGGATGACGTGGTTGTTGGTCAGGACGAGCCCGGCCGGGGAGAGGACGATCCCCGTCCCCGCCGCGCGGGTGCCGTTGAGGGTCTGCTCGGTCTCGATGTTGACGACGCCGGGCCGCCGCCCGCTCGGCTTGGCGGGCTTGGTGTGGGAGGCCGTGGCGGCCGGCGGGACGTCCGGCGGCTCGCTCGTCTCCATCACCCGGCAGCCCGGGACGAGGAAGGCCGTCAGCACGGCCAGGAGCAGCGGGATCGCGGTTCGGGCGCCGCGCCGCACGGGGTGCTCTCTCACCTCGGTGCCTCCCCTCCCTCACTTCCTCCCATGATTCCCGATTCCTAGGGATTAGTCCGGGATGTAGGAGGAGGCGCCGGGCCCGGTTCAGCGGGTGAAGTAGCGGCGGGGGTTGTCCAGGAGCATCTGGTCGATCTGCGCGTCGCCCACTCCCGCGGCGCGCAGCGCGGGCAGGACGTCGTCGCTGATGTGCCGGTAGTTCCAGTTCGGCTGCATCGAGGGGACGGTCGCCGGGTCGGGGCCGAACCAGTCGATGAAGCAGCTCGCGTCGTGGCTGAGGACCATCCGGTCGGCGTAGCCGCGCTCGCACAGGGCCGCGACCGTGCGCACCCGGTCCGCGGTCGGGTTGATGATCTCCAGGCCGAAGCGGTCCATGCCGAGGATCGCGCCGGTGTCGGCCAGCTCCATCAGGTAGTCGAGGTCGTTGCTGTCGCCCGCGTGCCCGATGACGACCTTGGCCAGGTCGACGCCCTCCTTGCCGAGCAGGTCCACGACCGTCCGGCCGGCGTGGATCGAGCTCTCGGTGTGGACGGTGACCGGCGCGCCCGTCTCCCGGTGCGTCGCGGCGACGGCCCGCAGGATCCGCTCGACGGCCGGGGTGAGGCCGGGGGCGTCGATGGCGCACTTGAGGAACGCGGCCCTGACCCCGGTCCCGGCGATGCCCTCGGTCAGGTCCCGGGTGAAGTCGGCGATCATCGGGTCCGGGCCGTCGTCGGCGAGGGCGCCGGGACCCCGGTGCAGGAACTGGAACGGGATGTCGTGGTAGGTGTAGATGCCCGTCGCCACGATGATGTTGAGTTCGGGCACCTGCTCGTTGATCCGCTGGATCCGCGGGATGTAGCGGCCGAGCCCCCATACGGTCGGGTCGGCGATGGTGGCGACGCCCCGGCCCGCCAGCTCGCGGAGCTTGCCGATCGCGTCGGCGACCTTCTCCTCCTCGTCCCACCAGTCGCCCGCCCCGTAGTTCTGGACGTTCTCGGTGCCGAGGACGAAGACGTGCTCGTGCATCAGCGTGCGTCCGAGGGCGGTGACGTCGACGGGGCCGCGGACGCTCTCGACTGCGGGCATCGGTTCTCCCTCTGCGTGTGCATACCGACCGGTCGGTTTCTGGCAAGCTATGCGCAGGACACATCGGAGTCAATGCCCGCGCACAAGGGAGGTGCCCAGGTGACGGAGATCCGACCCCCGCTCGACCCCGTGCCCGATTCCACCGCGCCGGAGTCGACCGTGCCCGAATCCACCGTGCCCGAATCCAGCGTGCCCGTTCGGCAGAGCGCGGTGGAGCGGCGGATCCTGGACGCCGCGCTCCGGCTGTTCGCCGAGCGCGGCTTCGACGGGACGTCCGTGCAGGGCATCGTGGCGGCCGCCGAGGTGACCAAGGGCGCCCTCTACCACTACTTCGACTCCAAGGACGACCTGCTCTACGAGATCTACCACTCGCTGATCGCCCGGCAGCTCGCCGACCTCGGCGCCGTGCTCGCCGAGGGCCTGCCGCCGCGCGAGGCCGTGCACGCGGTGCTGACCGGGCTGATCCGCAGCACCGCGGCGCACATCGACGAGGCGAAGGTGTTCGCCCGAGACAAGGACCGCCTCGACGACGCCCGGATGCGCTCGGTCCGCGCCGACCGCCGCCGCTACCACGTGACGTTCCGCGGCCTCATCGAGCAGGGCCAGCGGGACGGCGTGTTCAGCGCCGCCACGCCCGCCGAGACCGTCACGATCGTCGCGCTCGGCATGGTCAACCAGATGCCGTCCTGGTACCGCGCCGACGGCCCGAAGCCCGCCGACCGGCTCGCCGGCGAGGTCGCCGACTTCATCCTCGACGCCCTGGATCAGCGGCGCGCCTGAAGGTGCAGCGCCGCATCCCGGACGTCGGCCAGTTCGGCGTCCCAGTCGTCCGGCGGGGACAGCGGCACCAGGACGAACTTCGACAGCCCGGCCTCGACGAGCCGCTTGAGGTGCGCCTCAAGGCCGTCCAATCCGGGAACGACGTCGTCGAGCGGGGCGGGCCCGCTGATCCGCCGGACGCGGGCGAACCGGGCCTCGGCCTCCTCCGACAGCGGCCCGCGCTGTGTCTATTGCGACGCCCTTGGCGTCGGGCGCTGGGCGCCCTCCTTCGGCGGGCGTCGCGGCGATCGCTAGCATCGCTCCGACTCGCCTAGAGGCTCGCTGCGCGATCAGGTTCTCGCTTCGCTCACACCTGGCTTCGCACGCGATCGCAACGTCGAGGTCGCTGACGGCTGAGGACGACGGCTGAGGTGGGGACGCCCGCTTACCGCATCCAATCCACCCCCTCGCACTCGGGCGCCCAAGGCGAGGTGGTTTTTCGATATCTCCCTCGCGCCAACTACTTGAACCGTTGGCGGTCACGCACTACAGAATCGGCGCGGATGATCGCCTATAGCGTTCACGTGCGCGCCTGCATCAACCATCAGCATCAGCCACGCAACAACCTGACGGCGTGCGATCGCGTGCGAAGCCAGGTTCGAGCCTGCGAGAACCTGATCGCGCAGCGAGCCGCAAGGCGAGCCGGAGCGATGCTAGCGATCGCCGCAGCGCCCGCCGAAAGGAGGGCGCCCAGCGCCCGACGCCAAGGGCGCTGCAATAAACACAGCGCGGGCCCGGTGACCCGCTCGGACACCCACAGGGAGTCGAATCCCTCGCGTTCGAGGCCGAGCGCGAGGGCGGAGAGCTCATCCGGGCCGAGAGTCGATGCGGCGGGGCCCATGCCGATGCGAATGATCACAGGTCCGACGCTACGCGGAGTCAGTTCTGTGACACAACCCTGGAGGGGCGGGTGGCGGCCGCGGTGACGGCCGCCGCGAGCAGGGACAGCACGGCGATGGACACCGCCATCGGGACGGCGGTGCCCGGCCCGGCGATCCCGGCCAGCGGCGCGGCGGCCCCGCCCAGCGCGAACTGCGCGACGCCGAGCAGCGCGGACGCGCTCCCGGCCACCCGCGGCGGCCGCCCCGACAGCGCCAGCGCCGTGGCGTTCGGCAGGACCAGCCCCTGTCCGGCCGCGACCAGGAACAGCGCGGGCAGCACCCCGTACAGGCCCGCGCCCGCGAGCACGGCGGCCAGCAGCCCGGTGCCGCCCGCGGCGACGACGGCGAGCCCGGCCGCGAGCAGCGCCCGCAGCGGCACCCGCCCGGCGAGCAGGCCGCTGAGCTGCCCGGCGACCACGATCCCGAGGCTGTTGACGCCGAAGGCGAGGCTGAACTCCTGCGGCGACAGCCCGTAGATGTCCTGCAGCACGAACGGCGACCCGGAGATGTAGGTGAACATCGCCGCGAAGGCCAGCCCGAGGGCGAGGGCGTACCCGACGAACGTCCGGTCGCCGAGCAGGCCCCGGAACGTCCGCGCCGTCGCGCGCAGCCCGCCCGTCTCGCGCCGCTCCGGCGGCAGCGTCTCCTTCAGCCCGAGCAGCGACGCCAGGAGCAGCGCGACGCCGATCCCGGCGAGGACGGCGAACACGCCCGGCCACGGCATCACCCGCAGCAGCTGCCCGCCGAGGACGGGCGCGAGGATCGGCGCCAGCCCGTTCACCAGCATCAGCACCGAGAAGAACTTGGCCGCGGCGACGCCGTCGTAGAGGTCCTGGACGATGGCCCGCGCGATCACGATCCCGGCGGCCCCGGCGGCGCCCTGCACCAGCCGCAGCGCGATGAGCGTCTCGACGGTCGGCGCGGCGGCGCACAGCAGCGACGCGACGGCGTAGGCGGCGAGCCCGATCAGCAGCGGCGGGCGGCGTCCGAGCGCGTCGCTCAGCGGCCCCGCCACGGCCTGCCCGGCCGCCAGGCCGATGACGCACGCGGTGAGCGTGAGCTGCGCCTGCACCGCACCGGTCGACAGGTCGGAGGTCATCCTGGGCAGCGCCGGCAGGTACATGTCGATCGACAGGGGCGCCATGGCCGTCAGCGCGCCGAGCACCAGGATCAGCACCAGCCGCCGGTCGGCCGGACGCGGCGGCGGTTCGGAGCCGGTGGAGGCGGCCGCCTTCGTCATGGGGGTCTCCAGCGGGGTCGGGCGCGGGTTCAGACCGCGGTGATGACCTGGCCTGCGTCCAGGCGCGGGTTGCGGGTCCGCCAGGCGCCGGGGCCGGGCCGTCCCGCGTTGATCACGGCGATCGGCCGCACATCGCCCGCCGGGAAGAACCCCGGTTCCAAGATGTCGCAGTCGAACCCGGCCGTCGGCCTCGTGGCTGAGGCGTTTGCGGCCGTTCAAACCAGTTGGCGTCCGCCATCATCGTGGCCCTGGGGAGTCCGCGACAGCTATGGGACTTTGAAGCGCAGGCTCTTGCCGTTACCTCGGGCCAAGCCTCTGTCTTGCCTGAGGTGCGCGGTGGCTGCAACGCCAAGGTGAAAGCTCGCAAAGTATCAAGAAGCGCAACCGTCGGCATCAGCCCTCAACAACCTTGAGCGTTGCGATCGCGTGCGAAGCCAGGTTCGAGCTTGCGAGAACCTGATCGCGCAGCGAGCCGCAAGGCGAGTCGTAGCGATGCTGCGATCGCTGCGTTGTCCGCCGAAGGAGGGCCTTCAAGGCCCGACGCCAAGGGCGACGCAATGAACACTGCGGTGGTGGTCGTCATCTGTGCCTCTCGGTCGGGTGCCCTTCCGAAAAGGGTCAATCGGATGACGATCCGTTATCTTCCACGTCAGGAAGTGGGGTGCGTCACAGCGTCAGAACGGGAAGCGCTCCGCCGCCGCGACGACCGCGCCGGTGACCGTGGCGATGGTGACGGCCGACACGCCCGCCAGGACCGCCCAGCGCCCGGCCTGGTAGCCGACCGGGACGCGGGCGGGACCGCGGCCGCGCACCGGCCATGGGGCGCGCAGCGGCGCGGTCCCGGGAAGCTCCTGCGGGACGTCGGCGAGCGGACGGTCGCCGTTGGACGTCCCCGCCGCGGGCAGCCCGGTCACCCAGCCCAGCAGTTCGGCGACGTCCGCCGGTTCGGCGCCGAGGCCGGAGGCGAAGTACCGCACCTGGGCGGCGACCTGGTCGAGGGTGCGGACGGTGTTGCCGAGCCCGACGTGTCCGAGCCAGTCGCGCAGGCCGGTGTCGTCGCCGCCGGTGTCGAGGGAGCGGCCGATCTCCGTGCGGGCCAGCAGGTCGGTCTTGGTGACGACGACGGCGACGCGCTTCTGCCGTCCATGGTCGGGACGGGAGCGCAGCTCGTTCAGCACCCGCTGCAGGGTGTCGGCGGGATCCTCCTCCGACGACGCGGCGGACTCGTCGACGAACGCGCGCTCGTCCCCGGTCAGCGCACGGCGCAGCTGGGGGAGCGCGAACGGGTCCACGACGAACAGGAGCGCCTCGCTGTGGTCCAGGTAGCGCAGCGACTCGACCTCTGTGGCTCCCGTGTAGTGCTCACCGGCGGGGTCGAACAGATACAGGATGCGCCGTGCGCGCCCCGGCAGCTCCACGTCCACCATGGTCGCGAGGGGAAGCTCCGGGCCGGTCTTGGCGAGACGTCCGCCGCGCTGGAATTCGCGGATCGCACCCGCGTACGCCTGGGCGTGCCTCTGTTCGACGAACGCGAGCCGTCCGTGGACGGCGCGGGCACGCGCGTGCAAGGCGCGGATGCCGAGAACCATGAACGTGGTCTTGCCGGCCGCCGGGCCACCGACGAACGGCAGCGGTTCCACGCGGACGCGGCCGATCCGCTCGGGCAGGCGCCCGCCGCAGTGCGGGCAGTACGCGGCCAGCCGGAAACGTCCGAGCGCGACGGTCGTCGGCAGCCGCGCTCCGCAGCCGCACACGTGCCGGAACGCGCCGCCCGATCCCGGTGTCAGATGCCGGTGCCGCGTCCCGCAACCCGGGCATTCGTACTCGGGCAGGCCGATCCGCTCGTAGCAGAACGGGTGCGGGCACGTCTGCAGGATCCGCCCGTACATCATGAAGACGCGTTCCACCGCCGCCAGCACGAGCACGCACGCCAGCCACACCGCGAGCCCGATCGCCGCGACCACCCCGTACAGGACGGTCAGCACCAGCACGAACACCGAGGCGGGGACGGCGGCGGCGACGATGCCCGCCGACAGCGCCAGCCAGATGGGGAAGACGAAGAACCCCCAGGGGCCGCCCAGCAGCGTCCGGGTGAGGCTGACGACGATGCCCTTGGCCGTCCGGTACACCTGCGGGGCGACGGTGCGGGTGATCGTCCACCAGTCGCGCCACACCTGGCCGAGCAGGTAGTGCCGGTAGGCGATCTTGGGGGCGGCCACCGGCGACGGCCCCTCCAGCGTGGACGGCGCGAGCGTGCGGCACGCGCCGAGGTAGTACACGCCGAGCGCGGCCGCCCCGGCGATGATCAGCGTCGCGGCGAACAGCACCGGGAACACGTACATGAACCCGAGCCACATGGCGCCCAGCCACACGGCGATCAGCAGCAGCACGACGACCGGGTTCACGGCGCCTCCTCCGCGAGGAGGTCCCGCAGCTCGGCGCGCAGCTCCGGGCGGCGCGCCAGGTGGGAGTCGAGCTGCTTCGCCGCGAGCCACCGCCCGGCCGCCGCCCGCGCCCACGCCTCCAGGGACGGCTCGGTGACGCCGCGCTTGCGCAGCCGCAGCACCACCTCGACCAGCTCGTTGCGCCGCTCGATCTCCGCGCCGCGCAGCGGGGCGCGGCCGGCGCGGGTGCGGCCCGGCAGCCCGTCCGTCCACTGGGCGGCGAGCCGGGCGCGGCCGGCCGCGGACAGTGCCGCCAGCAGCTCGGCCCGGAATCCGGGCGGCCGCGCGAACAGCCGCCGCGCCGCGCCGGCGAACGCCTCCCCGGCGAGCTGCGGGGTGGCGCCGTCCGCGCCGGCGATCCGCTCCAGCGCGCGGGCCGCCCGAGACGGGCCCGCGGTGATCGCCTTCCCGTACGCCTGGACGAGTTCGGCGTCGCGTCCGGCGCGCTCGCCCGGCATCAGCTCGCCGGCGCGTTCGGCGAGCCGCAGCGTCGCCGGGTCCGCGAGGCCGTCGCCGCCGGGGAAGGCGAGCCGCGTGAACGTCCGGGACGGCAGCTCGGCCAGCGCGGGATGGACCGCCGGCCGCCCGTGCCCGTCCAGCCCGTGCGCGTCCAGCAGGTCGACGCATTCGGCGGCGGACGGCGGCGCGGCCCAGATCTCCCGCAGCGCCCCCTCGATGTCGGCGCCGTCCAGCCGCAGCAGCTCACCGGTCACCGCGATCCGGCGGCTGCGATGCCTCCGCCCGATGGACGCCAGCACGGGGACGGCGACCGCCGGCACGTCCCGCAGCCGTTCGCGGTGCCCGTACAGCCGGTCGCAGTGCGCGGACGTGAGCGCGGACGTGAGCGCGGCCGGGCCGGCGTCGGCGAGACCGTCGACGACGCCGTCCAGCACCGCGTCCCGCAGCTCGGCCGGGGCCCGGTCGTGCAGGGCGAGCGCGAGATCGAGGCCCATGGACGGGACCCCGGGCACGAGATCGCGCCACACCCAGTCCGGGATCCCGGAGCCGCGCCGCGACAGCAGCTCCGCCGCTGCGTCCTCCTCGTCCGCCGTGACGGTGGCGTCGCCCCGGCACATCGCCAGCAGCGCGGCGGCGCCCTCCTGCGCGGGATCGTTGAGCGGCGCCAGCTCGCCGAGCGCGTCCAGGCCGCCGAAGTCGGAGGTGCGCCAGCAGCCGGCGACGGTCCGCGCGAAACGGCTCGCCGCGCCCCCCGGCACGCCCGTGCGGAGGTCGAACGCGGACGCGTGCGAGGCGTGGCTCTGCGCGGCGGACCAGACGGCCGGCGTCGTCCCGACCAGCCTCTGCGCGGCGCCGTCCGGGTCTGCGGTGTAGGTGACGAACGACAGCCTCGCCGCCGCCGCGACCGGCAGCGAGTACGACACGACCGCGATCCAGCGCGCGATCAGCTCGACGTCGCCGGCGATGAGGACGACCCGCCCGTGGCCCTGGGCCAGCACTCCGGCGACGGCGTCCACCAGGCTCGCGAGAAGGGCGTACGGGTCGTCCGGGCCGGCGGTGGCGAGCCACGCCGCGAGGGCCTCCGGGTCGAGTGCGGCGCCCGGGGTCAGCTCGTCCAGCGGGTCGAGGACGGTGCCCGGCGCGGGCAGCGGCGTCCAGTGCGCGGCATGCCAGAGCTCGGCGGGCCGCAGCCCCTCCAGCTCCTCGGGCTCGGCCACCACCGCGTGCGCGAAGAAGTTGCCGTAGCGGCCCGAGTAGTCGCGGCCCAGGTAGCGGCAGCGCAGCAGCAGCGGGCGCCCGTCCACCTCCTCGTACAGCAGCGAGACGGGGAACAGGCCCAGCTCGGAGTCGTCGGGCGACAGCGGCGCGTCGGGCGGGGGACGGTACGACAGGTACGGCGTCACCGCGGCCCGCATCCCGTCCGGGAGGCCGGGCGTCTCGGCGACGAACTGGAACCCGGCCCGGCCGGTGGGCCCGCGCCGCGCGGAGGTGTAGTGCAGCTGCCACGCCACCGCTATCCACCCCCGGGACGGACGCCGTCGAGCATCCGGAACCGGTACAGCAGCCACAGCAGCGGGTCCTCGGCCCGGTACGGCCGGACGCCGCCCGCGCCGACGCGGCCCCGCTCCGGGACGCCGCCGAGCGCCGACAGCCCGAACAGCGCGTGCCCGGCGTACTGCTGACCGAGGTAGGTGTCGAGCTGCCCCGCCTGCCAGTCGTGCAGCATCGCACGGACCTGCTCGTTCACCGCGTCCCTGTCGTCCAGGTCGAGGACGCCCTGGCCGGACCGCGACCGGTGCAGCGCCGACTGCTTCAGCAGCCCCGGCCGCAGCACGTCGATCTTGGTGAGCGCGACCGCGACCGGGACGGGCAGCGGCTCGCCGGGACGGGTCCCGTGCCGCTGCCGGAGCGTCTCGGTGACCCGCGCGATGACGTTCAGCGGCTCGCTGTCCGGGTCCTCGCCGGCCGTCCGCGGAGCGGGCACGGCGTCCCGCACCTCCGCCCGCGCGCCCGGCAGCTCCAGCGGGTCGACCAGGAAGATGATCGCGTCGGCCGCCTCCAGGTACCGCAGGTGCAGGTCGGTGACCTCGCGGCTGCGCAGGTCCTCGCCCGCGGTATCGAACAGCACGAGCGCCAGCGAGTCGTTGCGGGCCCGCGCGAAGCGCCCCTTCCGGGTCCGCGTCCGCGTCAGCAGGTAGACGAGCGGCTCGCGCGGCCCGGTCGCGGCGCTGGCGGTCGTCGGCAGCAGCCGCCGCTCCTCCAGCAGCGGGCGCGCGAAGTCGCGCTTGTACCGCTCGATCGTCCGGTCGTCGCACGCGACGAGCGAGGCGTCCAGCTCCGTCCCGACGCGGTTCATCAGCTCGTGCAGCAGGACGGCGATGTAGGTGCTCTTCCCCGCGTTCTTCGCCCCCACCAGCGCGACGATGCGTCCCGGCGAGTCGCAGTAGGCGGACGGCAGCGGGTTGTGGCACTCCGGGCATGCCCGGTTCCCGGTCGGCAGGCCGCACTCGGGGCAGTCGGCGCGCCCCTTGCGCCCGGACGCGGCGAACACCGGCGGCAGCGACGCGCCCGCCGTCGACCCCGTGTACTCGGCCAGCTCCTTGTCGAGCACCGGGGCGCAGCCCTGCCGCCGCCCGGCCTGCCCCCGGCACCGGAACAGGATCCGCTGCGGCGCGACCGCCGCGAAGCAGTAGGGGCAGGTGACGCCCTGCCGGGCCGGCGGCCGCGTCATCGGGTGACCTGGAGCCGGCGGACGGGGGGATCGCTCAGCTCGACGACGTCGTCGTCGGCGAAGCAGCGCAGCCAGTACGGGCCGGACGCCTCCGGCACGTCCAGGGACAGCTCGCCCGGCACCGGCACCTGCTCCCACGCGCCCAGCGTCTCGCCGTCGGCGGCGCGGTGCGGCATGACCCGCCCGGCGCGCAGCACCAGCGACAGCCGCGCCACCCGCAGCGGGCGCGGCGAGGTGAGCCGGATCGTCAGCGACCGCCGCCACGGCGGCCCCGACCGCAGCACGTCGTACCGGACGATCGTGCGCGCCGCGACCTCGGCGGACACCGGCGGCCCGGTCAGCCGCGCGCCGCCCACGGTCCCGGCCGCCGCGACGGACAGCTCGACGGGCTCGTCCTCGGGCGCCGCCAGCCGGATCCCGCCCTGCGTGTCGTAGGCGGCCCGCGTCACGACCTCGGTGGACTCCGCCCGCCCGATCCGGTGGACGACGTCGACCTCGGCGACGTCCGGCGGCCAGTCGAACCCGACGTGCACGTAGGCGCCCCGCCGCTCGGCGACGAGCCGGCGCGGCGGCGGCAGGTTCACGTACCGGTGGTAGGCGCCGATCGCGGCGGTGCCCTCCGCCACCGTCACCGCCAGGAGCCAGCCGCCGGCGCCCGGCCGCACTTCGAGGCCGCCGGGAACCGGTGTGCACGCGAGCCGCCGCGTCTCCCGCCGCACCTCTTCGAGGGGGACGAGCGCGCTGCGCGGCCACGGCGGCGGTCCGTCCGACAGCACCAGCTCGACCGTCCCGTGGCCGGGCGGGTCGAACCGGGCCCGCACCAGCCCCGGGTCGGACTCCTCGGACCCGGCCCGCAGCTCGAACACGGGCTCGGGCGGCGCGCTGGGCGTGGCCGAGACGCGCACCCCGTCCGTCACGGCCTCCCGCCCGGACTCGTCCAGGTAGACGGCGGCGACCCGGTAGTGGTGGGTGCGCCCGTTCGGCACGCGCTCCCGGAACCCGTCGCGCCCGGCCGGGACGGCCCGGCCCTCCCGCACGACGACGACCCGCGCCGCCTCCGCCGGGCACCGCCACCGCCCGGTGACCTGCCCGTCCCCGGCCAGCAGCTCGACGTCACTCGGGTCCGGCCGCACGACCACCGGGCCCGCGACCGCCGGCGGCGCCACGGCGTCCCCCCGGACCGCGAACACCCCGTAGTACACGGGCACGTTGACGGGCGGCCGCTCGTCCACCGCCCCCGCGATCACATCCCCGTCCGTCCTATCG
>NZ_SMKY01000104.1 GCF_004349235.1 Actinomadura darangshiensis
TGTGTATAAGAGACAGCGCTGGTTCGGCACCCCCACCCTCTAGGCGGTTCGTTCGAATACGGCGGCCAGGCCCTGGCCTCCGCCTATGCACATGGTCTCCAGGCCGTAGCGCGCTTCCCGGCGGTCCATCTCGTTCAGCATCGTCGCGAGGATGCGGGCGCCGGTCGCGCCGACGGGATGGCCGAGCGAGATGCCGGAGCCGTTGACGTTGAGCCGGTCGAAATCGGATTCCGCGAAGCCCCACTCGCGGGTGCACGCGAGCACCTGGGCGGCGAACGCCTCGTTCAGCTCGATGAGGTCCATGTCCGCGAGGTTCAGGTCCGCCCGCTTCAGGGCGCGTTCGGTCGCGGGGACGGGCCCGATGCCCATGGTCCGGGGCGGCACCCCGGCCACGGCCCACGACACGAGCCGTGCGCGGGGCCGCAGCCCCAGGGCGTCCGCCCGTTCCCGCGTGGTGACCAGGCACACCGCGGCCCCGTCGTTCTGGCCGCTGGCGTTGCCCGCCGTCACCGTCGCCTCGGCGTCGGCGTCCAGCATGACCGGACGGAGGGACGCCAGCCGGTCCAGGGCCGTGTCGGCCCGGGGGTGCTCGTCGCGATCGACGACGACATCGCCCTTCCGTCCCGGGACGGTGACCGGGACCAGCTCCGCGTCGAACCGTCCAGCCTCGGCGGCGGCGACGGCGCGCTGGTGCGAGGTGAGGGCCAGCCGGTCCTGCTCCTCGCGCGGGATCTCGTACTCGCGGCGGAGGTTCTCGGCCGTCTCCAGCATGCCGCCCGGGACCGGGTACCGTGCTCCACCTGCCGTCACCCTGGCGCGGGCGAGCCGGTCATGGAGCCGCACGTCCGGGCCCCGCGCGCCCCAGCGGACGCCGGTCGTGTAGAACTCGGCCTGGCTCATGCTCTCGACGCCGCCCGCCAGCACGACGTCGCCGCCGCCCGTCTGGACCTGCATCACGGCGCTGATCACCGCCTGCAGCCCGGACCCGCACCGGCGGTCCACCTGGAGGCCGGGCGCGGTGACCGGCAGGCCGGCGTCCAGCCCGGCGACGCGGCCGATGTCGGGCGCCTCGCCGCTCGGGTTGCAGTGCCCGAGCAGGACGTCGTCCACCGCGTCGCCCGGCAGGCCCGTGCGGTCGAGCAGCGCACGGATCACCGCGGCGGCGAGGTCGGCGGCGGGGACCGAGCGGAACGCCCCGCCGAACCGGCCGACCGGGGTCCGCAGCGGTTCGCAGATCACCGTTTCACGCACGTCGTCCGGTCTCCCTCACTTGATCGCCATGGCGTTGGGCGGCGACCCGACGCCGCCGATCAGGTTCAGCGGCTTCGCGGTCAGCATGAACTCGTAGACGCGGTCGGCGCGGCAGTCCGCGGCCAGCGCCTCCAGGTTCCACAGTTCGCCGAGGAACAGGCCGAGCAGCGCGAGCAGCGGGCGGTGCATCATCCCGTTGTGGACGACGCCGCGCTCGGGCGCCGGCTCGTCCGGGTCGACCAGGCCCGAGCCGGGGTTGACCGGATGGGCCTCCACGCCGAGGTCGTCGGAGGCGACCATGGCGAACCGGTGGTCCCAGAGCCACTCGATCATCTCCCGCGACTGGATGAGCCCGGGGTGCCTGATCTTGGACTTGAACGCGCCCCGGTCCTCCGCGGAGACGTCGCCGAGCCAGTACGGGGCCCAGCCGACCCGCAGCAGGAGCACGTCCCCGGGCCGGAACCCGACGCCCTGCGCCGCGGCCGCGGCGTCCAGGTCGGCCGGAGTGATCATGTAGTTGCCGGCCATGTCGAGCGGCGTGCCGCGGCCGGCGAAGTACCGGTCCAGGTCGAGGAGGACGCCCCGGGCCACGATCCCGCGCTCGGCGACCGTCTGGATGCCGAGCGCCGGGGTCTCCTCGGCGATCTCCTCGTCCGGCACGCCCCCGTAGAAGCCGTGCTTCGGGTGCCGGATGTGCCGGAGCCCGTCGATCTGGGACGTGGACTGCAGGTAGAACGAGTCCAGCCAGTCGTCCCGATGGTTGGGGTTGTTGGAGAAGATGTTGTGCACGGTCGCCGGCCGCGTTCCCGCCGGCGCCGGGACGAAGGCGTTCAGCGGATAGTCGAGGTTGAACACCGAGCCGCGGCGGACGAGCCGCACCGCGTCCCGCACCTCGTCCGGGCCGATGAAGTTGAGCGTGCCGAGCTGGTCGCCGTCGCCGAAGACGCCCCATGACGAGCCCGGCGGCGCGTCCTCACGTTCGAGCAGATCCCGGTATGTCGGAATGCCGTCCTTCGCGTCCATCTATCTGTTCCCCTCTCCGCCTAGGTCTTGTCCAGCTCGGGCAGCACGGCGGTCCCGACCAGCTCCAGCGTCCTGCGGGCCACCTCCGGCGGGGTCCCGTACGGCGCGACGCGGAGCTGGACGGACGTGACACCCGACGACGCGTACCGCCGAAGCGCCGCCACCACGTCGGCGGGCGACCCGACCAGCGGGAACCGCG
Organism: Actinomadura darangshiensis; assembly: GCF_004349235.1. Lineage (GTDB taxonomy): Bacteria > Actinomycetota > Actinomycetes > Streptosporangiales > Streptosporangiaceae > Spirillospora > Spirillospora darangshiensis. The sequence goes on from NZ_SMKY01000104.1 coordinate 2,474, forward strand.
GCTGCTCGGGCCCGTCCTGCCCGAACCACGCGCGCCGGGAGGTGTAGTAGTCCGTGACGGGGGCGAAGTACCGGGCCGCCGACTCCCGCGCCTCGCCCGCGTCCTCGGCCACCAGGCACAGCCGCGTGACCGCCACCTCACCCGGCTCCCCGGCACGCGCGTCCCAGTAGTCGGCGGCCCGCGCCGCCAGCAGCCCGTCGCCGTAGTTGGTCGCCGCGTAGTACCCGTCGCCGATGGTCGCGGCCCGGACCGCCCCCGCGCGCGTCCGCCCGCCGAGGAGCATCGGCGGGCCGCCCGGCCGCGCGGGCGGCGGGGCCACCCCGGCGCTCGACCAGGTCTCGCGCAGGGATACGACCAGGTCGGCGAACCACTCCGCCGGCCTCCGGTCACCGGTGCCGCCGCCCACCCGTCCGGCCAGGTCGGCGTTGCCGAGGGCGAGGCCGAGGGTCAGCCGGCCGCCGCACAGCTGGTCGAGCAGCGCCGCCTCGTAGGCGAGCCGGCGCGGCTCGTACGCGCGGGCGAGCAGCACCGCCGTGCCGAGCGGCAGGTCCGTCCGCCCGGCCAGATGCCCGAGGACGATCAGCGCGGCCGGCAGGTGGAACACCTCCGGCCGGGCGTGGTAGCTCTCGCCCACCCACGCCGACGACAGCCCGCTCGCCCGCGCCGTCTCCAGCAGCTTCGCCGCGCGGTCGACCTGGGGGCGCGTCGCCGCCGCCGATCCCAGGTCGACCGCCACTCCGAGCCTCATGTCAGGACGCCTTCTTCGCTTCGGCGCGGATCTCGCCGAAGGAGAACTTGTTGATCTCGGGGATCAGGTCGTTGGTGAAGATCTCGGTCGCCGGGAACTCCTTGTCGATCAGCCCGGCGGTGTTCATGAACTTGACGGTGCCGGTGACGCTCGCGGTGTTCATCTCGCCGTAGCGGTCCCCTTCGCCCGGCCCGACGTTCATGCCGTCCAGCCGGACCTTGAGGACCTTGACCTCGTCGGCGAGCACCTCGGTCTCCGACCCCTGCGCCTTCGTCTTGGTCTCCGGATGCAGCTTCCACAGGTCGTGCACCGCGGCCTCGGGATTGGCGTCCGCGAACACCACGCCCTTGGCGAACGCGCGGCCGAACCGGGTCAGGAGGCCGCGCTCGTCCTTCAGGTCGCCCTTCTTCACCGCGAACCCGCCGCCGAACAGGCTCTCGGTGCCGGGCACCGGCAGCGGCTTCAGCTGCACGCCCGTGTTCTCGACGATCTGGTACTGGGTGTCCCAGAGCGCCAGCGCGTCCACCTTGCCGCTCTTGATCGCGTCGAGCTGCTGCGCACCCCCGCCGATCGGGATGAACTTCGCCGAGTTCGGGTCCCGGCCCTGCATCTTGAGCGCGGTACGGGCGAAGGTCGTGCCCGAGCTGGCCACGGCGGTGACGCCGACGCGCTTGCCCTCCAGGTCGGCGGCGGAGGCGATCGCGGACTGCTGCGGCACCTTGAGGCCGTAGATCCAGCGCGTCCAGTACTGCGCGAAGTAGGTGAGGTCGGTGCCCTTGGTGTGCCCGATGCCGACGGGTTCCGGCGTCATCAGCCCGACGTCGACCTTGCCGGAGATCACCTGCTGGGCGACCTGGGTACCGGACGGGAACAGCAGCACCTTGACGTCCAGGTTCTCCTTGGCGAAGTACTTCCTCGCCTCGGAGACGGCCAGGGTGGCGTAGCCGGCGTTCCAGCTCGGCGAGCCGATCGCCAGCCGGACAGTGTCACGCCCGTCGGCCGATTTGCCGCCGGACGAGTCGCCGCATCCGGCGAGCGCGAGGGACGCCACGGCGAGCGCCATCACAGGCGCGAGCCCGGCGGGTCTGATGAGTTTCATGAAATCCCCCTAGGTGTGGATTTCTCGGCCGGACAGAGGAAGGCGGGGGGATCTGCACACCGTTCATTTCGCGCTCTTCGCGGCGGCGCGGATCTCGTCGAAGGAGAACTTGTTGATCTCGGGGATCAGGTCGTTGGTGAAGATCTCGGTCGCCGGGAACGTCTTCTTGACCAGCCCGGCCTGCCGCATGAACGACACCGTGGCCGTGACGGCCTGCTCGTCCATCTCGCCCCAGCGGTCGTGGCCGGGTTCGACGCCCTGGCCGTTCAGCCGGACCTTGAGCACCTTGGCCTCGTTCGCCAGCAGCGTGGCCTCGGGAGTGGACGCCGGCCCCCTCGCCTCGGGGTGCAGCTTCCAGAGGTCCTGCACCGCGGCCTCGGGGTTCGCCTGGGCGAAGACCATGGCCTTGGCCATGGCCCTGCCGAACCGGGTCAGCGGGTCCCGCAGGTCCTTGAGCTCGTCGGCCTTGACGGCGAAGCCGCCGCCGAACAGCTTGTCCGTCGACGCGATCGGCAGCGGGGTGAGGCCGATGCCGGCGTTCTCGATGATCTGGTACTGGGTGTCCCAGAGGCCGAGGACGTCCACCTTGCCGCTCTTGATCGCGTTGATCTGCTGCGCTCCCCCGCCGATCGGGATGAACTTCACCGAGTTCGCGTCCAGCCCCTCCATCTTCATGGCGGTGCGCACGAACGTGGCGCCCGAGCTGGCCACGGCGGTGACGCCGACCCGCTTGCCGGGCAGGTCCGCGACGCTCCGCACGCCGGACCCCGCGGGCACCTGGATGTTGGAGATCCACTTGGGGTAGTAGCCGGCGAAGTAGGTGAGCGGGGTGCCCTTCTCCTGTCCGATGCCCACCGGCTCGGCGGTCACCAGGGCGAGGTCGGACTGCCCCGCGATGACCTGCTGCGCGGCCCGGGTGCCGGAGTCGAACAGCGAGATCTTGACGTCCACCTTCTCCTGCTCGAAGTACTTGCGGGTCTCGGCGACCGCCAGGGTGGAGAAGCCGGCGTTCCAGGTCGGCGTCGCGATGGCGAGCTTGAGCACGGTGCGGCCGTCGGCCGTGGTCTCCGGGCCGGACGACCCGCAGGAGACGGCGGTGGCGGCGGCCATGACGAGCGCGGCCAGCCCGGCCAGGCGCCTCATGCCGATGTTCACGATCCGTCCTCCCTGGTCACGAGGGGGTGGGGTATTCGTCGGCGTTGAGCACCAGGCCCGGCCGCGCGGAGAAGTCGGCGCGCGGCGGGCAGAAGATGTCGATCAGCTGGTTGCGGTCGGGCCCGACCGCCTGCGTCGTGTGCACCGCCGTCGGCGGGATGATCGCGACCGACGGGCTGCCGCAGTCGCGGTGGTCGTCGGGGAGCCAGTCGCTCATCCGGCGCGTCCACGGCGTGCGGATGTGGTGCACGAAGTCGCCCTCGACCGCGAGCGAGCACTGCTCGAAGTCGTCGTGCCGGTGCGGGGAGAGCGCCTCGGGGTCGCGGACGCCGAACCGCGGGTTCAGGAAGTTGACCATGAACGTGCTGCACCGGAAGATGCGGCCGAACCGCTCGGGGTCCACGGGCACGTCCGCCAGCTCGTAGACGCGGATGCGGTGCCCTTCGGACGGGTCCGGCCAGGGCTGGTACGCGGCGACCCTGGAGTTGGGCTCCTCGTAGCCGTCCTGGTTGAGGCTCTCCCGCGCGAGCGGCTCGCCGGACACCGTGGTCACCAGGCGCACGATGTCGCAGTCGGCGTCCGCCACGACCGACGACGGGCCGGGCGGCATGACGATCACGGCCTGCCCGGTCACCGTGCGCTTGTCGTCCGCGGTCCGGACGGTCGCCGCGCACCCCTCGTGGGGCAGGACGACGACGTACTCGTCGGCCTGGTCGTCGCGGGTCAGCTCGTCCCCCTTGACCGCGGAGGAGTAGGCGACCACGAAGTTCTGCCCGCGGGCGAGCCAGGTCCGGGTGCCGGCCTCCGAGCGCGTGCTCGGCTCCAGTCCGGGGAACTCGACGTAGGCGGCCGGCACGCTCGGCTGGGTCTGCTGCTGCGCTTGCACTGGGTCTCCTGTTCTGTGGTCGTCGGACGGTTCGGTCGCCGGACGGTCGGGGCGCCGGACGGTCGGGGCGTCCGGCGGTTCAGTCGTCCAGGCCGAGCAGGTACGCGGGGTTGACGCAGGTGATCTGGCGCAGCGCCGACTCGCTCAGGCCGAGGTCGAGCAGCGCCGAGCCGACCCGGATGAACGCGTCCACCGGCAGCGGGCGGTTGGCCTGGCCGAGGTCGGAGGCCAGGACGGTGTGCTCCGGGCCGATGGTCTCGATCCAGGTGAGCAGGTCCTTGGGATCCCACTTGCGGTATCCCTCCGGGTCGTACATGCCGACCTCGTGCTCGACGTAGGCCCCCTCGCGCACCAGTTCCAGGCACTGCTCGGGCTCGGCGCCGATGACGAAGTTCGGATGGTTGATCACCCGGCGGGCGATGCCGCGGCGCGCGCCCTCCTCGAAGAGCTGGGCGATGGTCTCGGGCGGGAGGTGCCCGCCGCTGAGCATCGCGCCGTTCTCGGCGATGAGGTCGAGGACCTCGTGCACCTCGGGGATGAGCGCGCCGGCGTCGTCGAGGACGTCCACCCGCGCGGACGGGACGTCGACGGTCGCGGTGGGGAAGCCGCCCCCCTCGGGGTGGCAGTCGATGTGCCGGCCGGAGGAGAAGGTCGGGAACCAGACGGCCTTCCCGCCCATCCGCAGGCACATCGCGACGGCGAACGGGTTGATGCCGCCGACCTGGCTGTTGAGGGCGATACCGCCGAACACCTGCGTCGAGCTCTTGGTCAGCCGGTCGCCCATGGCCAGCAGGTCCATCACGGTGTTGTGGTGGTGCGACTTGACCAGGATCGCCCGCATCTCGATCCGCTCGCCGTCGGACGCGGCGTCCGCGTGGTCGAAGCGCCGGGGGAACGGGTTCGGCCCGGAGTGGCAGTGAAGGTCGACCGCGCCGCGCAGCACGGTGGTGATCGCGCTAGGTCCTGGCATCTACATCCTCCCTGATGTTCGCGATGCAGACTAGGTGACCGCTTTGTGAACGTCAACGGTCGACCTGCGAATTCTTGCCGGCCTCCCGATCCCGGCCGCGCCATCACACCCAGATCATGGAAAACCCAGGGCTTCCGCACGTAGACCTGATCAAGCCGCAAGGGATCCACCGACTCGCCGGTCAACCCGCCGTCAATCTTGCGTGACCTAGGTCACTTTGCTATCATCCCTCAGCACACATAATGTGAACATCCAGTTCGTATAGCGACCAGGCGCCGCAGGGCGCAGCCGAAGGGGACATGCATGGTGGAGCAGGGCCAGTCCGACATCCAGGCCGTGAGCCGGATGGCCCAGATCCTCGGTCTGTTCGGGCCGGACAACCCGGAGCTCTCGGTGTCGGAGGCGACGGAGCGGCTGAGCCTCAACCGGACCACGGTGCACCGGTACCTCACCTCGATGACCGCCGCCGGGCTCCTCGAACGCGGCAGCCGGGCGGCCAGTTACACGCCCGGCCGGCTGATGATCCAGCTCGGCGCGTTCGCCATCGGGCAGCGGCGCGTCGTCCAGCTCGCGCCCGCCCACCTCCGCGACCTGACCCAGCGGACGGCCGTCTCGGCGGTCCTGTCGCTGTGGGGGCCCTCCGGCCCGGTGGTGTCACTGGTCGAGGAGGACTCCGCGCACGGCACGATCGTCACGGTGCGCGTCGGCTCGCAGCTGTCCCTCGACAGCGCGCAGGCCATCGCGTTCCTGGCCTTCCTGCCCGACCAGCTCCAGGTCGACCGGCTGCTGGCGTCCCTGCCGTCCGTCCAGCGCACCGGGCTGGTCGGGCGCATCGCCACCACCCGCGAGACCGGGCTCAGCATCTACCCGGCCAACCGGCGCGGCATCAGCGTCATCGCGGCGCCGGTGTTCGCCGACTCCGGGGTCTGCGCCACCATCGCGGCGATCGGCACCGACCGGATGCTGCCCTCCGCCCCCGACGGGCGGCCGGCACTCGCCGTCAAGGAGACCGCCGCCGCCCTCACCAAGGAGATGGGCGGAACCTGGCCCGATTCCGAAAGCGCACCGAGTTCTTAGGACGAGAGCATGCCCACCCCATCGCGCCCGCCGACGGTCACCGACGTCGCCGTCGAACTCCACGACATCACCATGCGCTACCAGGCCAAACGCGGCAGGTCCGTGCTGGCGCTGGACGAGGTGAACCTGACCATCACCGAGGGGCAGTTCGTCTCGATCGTCGGCCCGAGCGGCTGCGGCAAGAGCACCCTGCTCAAGATCGTCATGGGCCTCACCCGGCAGACCGCCGGCGAGGTCGTCTTCGGGCCGTCGCGCAGCCACGAGAACATGCTGGGAATGGTCTTCCAGCAGCCCCTCCTGCTGCCGTGGCGCACCGTCGCGAAGAACATGCTGATCTCCCACGACCTGCAACCCCGGCTGCCCCGGGCGGAACTCGACAAGCGCGTCGCCGAGCAGCTCGACATGCTGGGGCTGCGCGACTTCGCCGACCAGTACCCGAGCGAGCTGTCGGGCGGCATGCAGCAGCGCGTCGGCATCGGCCGGGCGCTCCTGCACGATCCGCGCATCCTGCTGATGGACGAGCCGTTCGGCGCCCTGGACGCGATGACCCGCGACCAGATGGGGCTCGACCTGCTCGACATCTGGGAACGGGACCGCAAGACCGTCCTGTTCGTCACGCACAGCATCCCGGAGGCCGTCCTCCTGTCCGACCGCGTCGTCGTCATGACCCCGCGGCCCGGACGCATCGCCGAGGTCATCGACGTCGACCTGGCGCGGCCCCGGCGCCTGGAGGACATCAACACCCCCGAGTTCGGTGAGATCGCCTCCCGCATCCGCGTCCTTCTCAACTCCGAGCACAGCGCGCACTAGGAGCGATCATGAAGCTTGGCAACACGCGGGTCGCGTCCGGCACCGCGGTGGACGAGGCGCGCGAGCCGGTGCGCCGCCCGGCCGCGCAGGCGGTGCGAACCCGGCGCCAGGTCCCCGGGTTCGTGCTCAGCTGGGGCCTGTTCCTCATCCTCATCGGCCTGTGGCAGCTCATCGTCCGCGCCTTCGACGTGTCGATCGTGCTCGTCCCGGCCCCGTCCGACGTCGTGCGCTCGCTGGTGGACGGCCTGCAGAGCGGGTTCCTCCTCGACCACATGTGGGCCACGCTGAAGGAGATCCTGATCGGCTTCGGCCTGGCGATCGGCATGGCGCTGGTGTCGGCGGGCTTGATCACCCAGTTCCGCATCGTGGACAAGGCGCTGCTGCCGATCCTCGTGCTGATCCAGACGATCCCCAAGGTCGCCATGGCGCCGCTGCTGCTGATGTGGTTCGGCATCGGCATGACGTCCAAGGTCCTGACGATCGCGCTGATCGCCTACTTCCCGCTCCTCGTCAACTCCATCCTCGGGCTGCGCTCCGCCGAGCCCGAGCAGATCGACATGCTGCGGTCGTTCGGCGCGAGCGAGTTCCAGATCATGCGCAGGCTGCGGCTGCCGTCGGCGCTCCCGCACATCTTCGCGGGACTGGACGTCGCGGTGATCCTCTCGGTCACTGGCGCCGTCGTCGCCGAGTTCGTCGGCGCCACCGCCGGCCTCGGCTACACGATCCAGGCCACCAACTTCAACATGGACGTGGCCAGGACGTTCGCCGTCGTGGTGCTGCTGTCGGTCATCGGCATGACCCTGCACGCGGTCGTCGTGACCCTCAACAGGTGGCTGGTGTTCTGGGCGCCCTCACGGAAGGAGCACGCACGTGATCTCTGACCCCCCTGAGCTGTTCGCGGCGGACCGCGGCGTCCCGCTGGGAAGCTGGATCAAGATGACCGGCCTGGAGAGCACCGAGATCGCGGCCCGCGCCGGCTTCGACTTCGTCGTCATCGACCTTGAGCACTCCATGCTGAGCATGTCCGACGCCTACCGGCACATCGTGGTGGCGTCCGCCAACGGGACGGCCCCGCTCGTCCGCGTCCCCTCACACGACCACGGGATCGTGCAGCGCGTCCTGGACGGGGGCGCCGCCGGCATCCTCGTCCCGCATGTCGACACGGCCGAGCAGGCCGAGGCGGTCGTGCGCATGGTCCGGTTCCCCGGCGCGGGCACCCGCGGCTCCGGCGGGACGAGCCGCGCCGGCGGCTGGGGCCTGCGTTCCCGCGCGGACTACCTGCGCCTCGGCAACGAGAAGGCGCTCTGCATTCCGCAATTGGAAAGCGAGGAGGCCCTGCGCAACGCGTCCGCCATCCTCGCCGTCGAGGGCGTGGACGCCGTCCTCATCGGCGCCGCGGACCTGGCCCTCTCCATGGAGGTGCCCCCGGGCGACCCCCGCCTGACCGCCCTCGTCCAGTCGGGCCTGGACGCCGCGAAGGCCGCCGGCCGCCCGTGCGGCACGGCGGTGGGAAGCGCGACCGCGGCGACCGCGGCGATCGAGCAGGGCTTCGGCTTCGTCGTCGCCGCCAACGACACCACCCTCCTCGCCAAAGCCGCGACGACCCTGGTGGGGGAGGTCAAGGCCCAGCCCGCATAGCGTCCACCGCGACAGAACCGCGACACGGCGGGGACACCGGTCGGACTTCGTCCCGCGACGGTGCCGTTCATGGATTCCCTTCGGAGAAAACGCTGCCGGCGTCGACGAGGCTTGCACCGGGCCGCGAGACGGCGCGGACTGTTGCTGGCGCTTTCCGCGACCGCACTGGTGGGCGCGGGCATGGGCTTCGACGGGTCACCGCGCACCGTCACGGCGGCGAAGACGAGTGCGTCGGATGGCGGCTTCGACGTCACCGGCTACGACATCACCATGGACTACCGACCGGACACTCAGGCTCTTCGCGGCGTCACGGTGGTCAGCGCCAAAGCGACCAGCGCACTGGACGACTTCACGCTCCACTTGAACAAGCTGACCGTCCATTCGGTCACGGTCGACTCTTCGTCGGTGAAGTCCTTCTCCCGAACCGGCGAGAAGGACCTCGTCATCGTGCCGCCGACGACGATCCGCCGCGGCGCCGAGTTCCGGGTGCGGGTCGAGTACGACGGGACGCCGGGCCCCGGATGGCTCCCCACCGAGTCGGGCGGAGCCACGGCGTTCATGGGAAACCCGAGCACCTGGTTCCCCGTCCATGAAGACGCCCACGACCAGGCGGCCTTCCACTTGACGGCGAAAGTCCCGGACGGCTGGAGCGCCGTCTCCGTCGGCCGGGGCGGCCCGCTGCGGCCCGGGTCGACCACGTTCCGTTGGACGGTGCCTCACGTCGACCCCGCAAACGTCGCCGTGTCCGTCGACCGGTTCTCGATCGAACGATCGGCCCTGGCCGACGGGACCCCGGTGGTCAACGCGTATGCCCCCGGGCTGAAGAAGACGACGAAACCACTCGCGGACCGGCTGCCTGAAATCATCGAGTTCCTTTCCGGGAAATTCGGCCGGTACCCGTTCCGAGCGGCGGGCAACGTGTTCCTCCATGTGAACGACGACGGGCCGGCGACCGCGCCGCAGACCCGGCCCGTGTACATGGGCGCAGGCAACACGCGGTTCATGACCCTCGACGCCGTCGTCCACGAACAGGCTCACCAGTGGTACGGCATCTCCGCCACCGCCCGCGGCCCGGAGGACACGTGCCTGTCCGAGTGCTTCGCCACCTACGCCACCTGGCTGTGGGACGAGGCCAAGAACGGCGCCGACCTCGACGCCCGCTACCGCGAGCAGGTCAACGCCAACATGGGCGACGCCGATTTCTGGAAGGAGCTCTACCGCCCCGGCCAGGCACCGGGAATCAACATGTACGACAAGGGCCCGCTCGCCCTGCACGCACTCCGCCGCCAGGTCGGCGACAAGGCGTTCCAGCGGTTGATCGAGCAATGGCCGCAGGCGCATCGCGGCGGCTACGTCGATTGGCCGCAGTTCGAAAGATTCGCAGAGAAGACCGCCCGCCAGGACCTCACGGGCTTCTTCAATGCCTGGTTCCGCAACGCGACGATCCCCCCGGACGAGTACCTCTGGCCCGGACCCCTGAACCCGTAGCCCAGCCCTGTCAGAGGTCGAACGCCCGTTTCACCGCCCGGCGGGGTGCTACTGCTCGGGGATGAGGTCGAGGGCGACCTCCAGGGCGGCGGCTTGCAGGTCGTCCTCGTCGACGGCGGTGTCGCGCATGGCGAAGCTGGTCAGGTGCAGGGTGAACAGCGGCAGGCGGGCGCGGATCTGGTCGGGAAGGCTCGTCTCCTTGTCGACCAGGAACGTGGCGAACGACTGCATGAGCGAGCGCATGTCGCCGCCGCCCTTCAGTTCCCGGACGACCGGTTCGTTCTGCTGCATGAAGCGGATCAGCTCGCTGCCGGGGCCCTGGATGATCTCGGCGTAGCGGCGGACGAGCTCCCGCCGGGACTCCGGAGTGGGCTGCTGCCCTCTCGTCCACTCCAGCAGCTCCTCGGCCTCGGCGTGGAAGTCCGCGAAGAGGCTGGCGACGATGTCCTCTTTGGTCTTGAAGTGGTAGTACAGCGCCGCCTTGGTCACCTCGAGGCGTTCGGCGATCTCGCGGAGCGAGGTCTTCTCGTACCCCTGCTCGGCGAACAGCTCCAGTGCGACCCTGCGGATCTGCTCGCGGGTGTCGCTTCGTCGGCGGGTCATCACATCCTCCAGAACTTACTTGACGTCCGGCTAGTTCGTAGCTTACCGTACGGCAAGTAAGCAAACTTGCCGGGCGGCAGGTAAGTGTAAACGGAGTGAGGTACAGACGATGAGCACGACACTCGCGAAGGGCGAGACCGCGGCTCCGCCGAGCAAGCGCCAGGTCTACATAGTGATGAGCGGGCTGATGATCGGCATGCTGCTCGCCATGCTGGACAACATGGTGGTCGGCACCGCGATGCCCACGATCGTGGGCGAGCTGGGCGGGCTGGCGCACCTGTCCTGGGTGGTCACCGCGTACACGCTGGCCACCGCGGCGGCGACGCCGATCTGGGGCAAGCTCGGCGACATCTACGGCCGCAAGGGCATGTTCATGGCCGCGATCGTGCTGTTCCTGACCGGCTCGGCACTGGCCGGCATGGCGCACAGCATGATGCAGCTGATCGCCTTCCGCGGCGTCCAGGGACTGGGCGCCGGTGGCCTGATGGTCGGCGCGATGGCCATCATCGGCGACCTGGTGCCGCCCCGCGAGCGCGGCCGCTACCAGGGGCTGATGGCCGCGGTCATGCCGCTGGCCTTCATCGGGGGCCCGCTGCTGGGCGGCCTGGTCACCGACCACCTCAGCTGGCGGTGGGCCTTCTACATCAACCTGCCGCTGGGCGCCCTCGCCCTGGTGGTCACCGCGGTGACCATGCACCTGCCCAAGCGGCCCCGCGGCACCGCCCGCATCGACTACGTCGGCGCGGCCCTGCTGACCGCCGGCATCGTCTGCCTGTCGCTGATGACCAGCTGGGGCGGCACGGAGTACGCCTGGGCCTCCGCCACGATCATCGGGCTGGGCGCCGGCGCCGCCGTCCTGCTGGTCCTGTTCGTGCTGTGGGAGCTGCGCACCGAGTCCCCGGTCCTGCCGATGAGCCTGTTCCGCAGCCGCAACTTCACGCTGGCCTCGATCCTGGGCTTCCTGGTCGGCTTCGGCATGTTCGGCGCGGTGACCTTCCTGCCGCAGTTCCAGCAGCTGGTCCAGGGCGCCTCGGCGACCAACAGCGGCCTGCTCCTGCTGCCGCTGATGATGGGCATGCTCGTCACCACCATGGCCGTCGGCCAGCTGGTGACCCGCACCGGCCGCTACCGCGTCTACCCCATCGTGGGCGGGGTCCTCATGACCGCGGGCATGGTCCTGCTGGCCCAGCTCACCGTGGACTCCACCCAGTTCATCACCGGGGCGTTCATGCTGGTGCTCGGCGCCGGCATGGGCTTCCTGATGCAGAACACGATGCTCATCGCGCAGAACAGCGTGGAGATGAAGGACATGGGCGCCGCCAGCGGCGCGGCCACCCTGTTCCGGACGATCGGCGGCTCACTCGGCGTGTCGATCCTCGGCGCGGTCTACAGCAGCCACCTGACCGGCGCGCTGACCGACCGGCTGGGCGAGCGGACCGGCGAGTCGATCTCCGGCGGCGGCGGCCAGCTCACCCCGGCCCTGCTCAAGACGATGCCGGCCAACGTGCGCGACGCCGTGGAGCACGCGGTCGCCTCCGGCGTCCACAACGTCTTCCTCTGGGCGTCCGCCTTCACCTTCCTGGCCATCGTCACCGCGTGGTTCATCCGCGAGACCCCGCTGCGCGGCGCCCCCACCGATGACCCCGCCACCGAAGACCACAAGATCGCCGAACCCGCCGCGATCTGACCCGCACCCGAAGGGGCCGTCCTGTCGAGGACGGCCCCTTCGCCGCACCCGCGGCAAGATCTGACCGTCGACGGACGGCCGGCCTCGCCGGACCGGCGGATCATGTCGGGGGGCTGTCCTATCGTGGGGGCGCATGGTCGATCTTCCCCCCGCGCTTCTCGACGAGACGGTCCTGGTCATCCCCGATGCATGGCTGGAGGACCTGCTTCCCCGGCGCGGCGGGCTCGTTCCGGCATCCGAGACCGCCCCGCGGGACGAGGCGCACGCCGCGGTACGCGAGAGCCTGGAGGCCGCACGGCCGATCGTCCGCGGCGTGCTGGAGCATCGGGGCAGCGCCCCCGAGCTCGCCGACGCGGGCCTGGCCTACCTGAAAGGCGAGGCGACCCCGTTGGGGGCGGCGGTGGTCGCGCGGGTGGAGACGATGGCGCGGGCGAAGTCGCGCTTCGCCGACGACCCCGGCTGGGCCGACTTCCTGGCGGCCGAGCACGGGCTCGCCTTCGCCGCCTGCGCGTTCGCCGAGATCGAGGGAGTCTTGCCGCACGGCGACGGCGGGATGACCGTCCTCGACGAGGAACCGAGCTACGTCCTGTCCTGGACGGGCGATCTCGGCCATGCCCACTGGGCGGCGAGCCGCACGGGACTGCGCATGCGGGCGCTGCTGGCCGCGGCGGGCGACGACGCCCGCACCGCGGCCGTGGAGGCGGTGACCGGGCACCGCACGGACCCGGCGCGGCGGCTGATCGTGTCGTTCCTGATGCCGGACCGCACCGAGTGGGTGGACGAGTGCTGCGCGGAACCGCCGAAGCGGTTGTCGTACACCTCCTCCGCCGGCGCCAGGATGCTGTGGTGCTCGCTGAGTACCGCCGAGCAGGTGGAGCGGCTCGGAGACTGGGCCGTCCTCGAATGCGGCGAGTGGTACCCCGACGTGCTGTACACCCTGGTCGACGGGCTGGGCGAGGCCGCGGCCCCGGTGCTGGCGCGGTCGCTGGACGGGGACGCCGAGCCCGCGGACCGGCGGCGCATCGCGGACGCGCTGGCGCGGATTCCGGGCGACCGGCCGTTCCGCATCATGGGCGGATGCCTCGACAAGGTGAACGTCCTGCCCGCGATGGAGGCGATGATCGAACGGTTCCCCGTCCGGGCGCTGCGGATCCTGCCCGAGCTGAGCACCGGAACCTCCAGGCGGTCGGCGCTGGCGGCGGGCCTGCTCAACGCGCACCTTGAGGGGAACCCCGGACTCGTGGCGGCGGTCGTGCCCGGGTTGGACACGCAGACCCGGACGGCACTCGACGCCGTCCAGTCACGACGCGCGGCCGAAGCGTCCGAGGACGACGTGCCCAAAGCCCTGCGGAAGGGCGGGGGGAACGGGCCACCGCGATGGGCGCCACCGGCCGCCCTGCCGCAGATCCTGCTGCGGGACCGGGCGCACGCACTCCCCTCGGCGGCGACCGGTCGCCTGGTCGAGGCGCTGAGCAAGGCGAGCCCGCGACGTGCGCCGGCACGGGCGCTCCGGGATGCGCTGGACGCGCTCGACCCCGGATCGCTGGCCGAGTTCGGCTGGAGCCTGTTCGAACGATGGCGCATGTCCGGGGAGGCGACGCGGATCGGCTGGGCGCTGGCGCAGCTGAGCTGGACCGGCGACGACGAGATCGCGCGGCGGCTGGGCGGGATGGCGCGTTCCTGGCCGGGCCAGGTCGGGATCCAGCTGCCCCTGAAGGCGCTCGACGTCCTGTCCGGGATCGGCACCGACGTTGCGGTCCTGCAGCTGCACCTGGTCGCGGAGAAGGCCCGGCCCAAGCGGCTCAAGAGGAGGGCGGGGCAGCTGCTGGCCCAGGTGGCCGAGGACCGCGGTCTCACGATGGACCAGCTCGGCGACCGGATCGTCCCGGACTTCGGCCTGGACGCCGACGGCGGCATGACGCTCGGCTACGGCTCCCGGTCGTTCAAGGTCGGCTTCGACGAGCAGCTGAAGCCGGTCGTGTACGACGCCAAGGGCACGCTCCGCAAGACGCTGCCCAAGCCGGGCGCGAAGGACGACCCTGAGACGGCACCGGCCGCGCACCGCGCGTTCACCGGCCTGAAGAAGGACGTCCGCACCGTCGCCGCCGACCAGATCCGCCGGATGGAGCGGGCCATGGCGGAGCAGCGGCGGTGGACGACCGAGGACTTCCGGCGGCTGCTCGTCCGGCACCCGCTGCTGTGGCATCTCGTCAGGCGTATGGTCTGGCTCCACCACGGCGACGGCGGGCCCACCGCCTTCCGGGTCGCCGAGGACCGCACGTTCGCCGACGTGAACGACGCAGCCCTGGCACTGCCGGAATCCGGTGAGGTACGGATCGCGCATCCGGTGCATCTGGGCGCGAGCGTGCCGGTGTGGTCCGAGGTCTTCGCCGACTACGAGATTCTGCAGCCGTTCGCCCAGCTGGGCCGTCCGGTGCACGCGTTCACCGATCGGGAGGCCGCCGGCGACCGGCTCGACCGGGTCACGGACGCCGTGGTCGGTGTGGGGAAGGTGCTGGGCCTCGAACGCCATGGCTGGGAGCGCGGCACACCGCAGGACGCGGGCATCCAGGACTGCCTCACCAGGCACCTGGCGGGGCGCACGATCGTACTGGGCGTGACTCCGGGGTTCCCGGTCATGTCCCCTGCCGAATGGCCCGAGCAGACCCTCGGCAGCGTCTGGATCACCGGATCCGAGGCGTCCGATGTCCGCCGCACGCAGGCGACGTTCGGCGAACTGGACGCCGTCGAGGCCTCCGAACTGCTGCTGGCACTGCACACGCTCGCCGACTCGGCGGAGACCGGGTGAGCGGGGAGGTCGTCCCGGCCAGGGGTGCGCCGCCCCGGCACACGCGGGCGGTGACCTCCCGCGACTAGCCGATGCGGACCGGGAGGGTGCGGGGGCCGCGGACCTGGCCGGCGGCCCAGGTGACCGCGGACGGGTCCTCCAAGGTGAAGGACGGGATCCGTTCGAGCCACACTTCGAGCGCCACCCGGAGCTCCATCCGCGCCAGGTGCGAGCCGAGGCAGCGGTGGATGCCGAGGCCGAACGCGGCGTGCCGGTTCACCTCGCGGTCGATGGCGATCTCGCCGGCCCGGTCGAACTGGGCGGGGTCGCGGTTGGCCGCGGGGAACGACAGCAGGATCCAGTCGTCGGCCTTCATGTCGACGCCGCGCCAGGTCATGTCGTCCCGCACCAGCCGCGCCATCGTGACGGGCGCGAAGACGCGGAGGAACTCCTCCATCGCGGTCGGCAGCAGGCCCGGCTCGGCGACGAGGCGCTCGCGGTCGGCGGGGGTCCTGGCCAGGTGCCACAGCGACGCGCCGATCGCGCTCCATGTGGTGTCGATGCCGGCGATCAGGAGCAGCGCCATCGTCCCTGACACGTGCGACGGGTCGAGCTTGCGCCCGTAGAGCTCCGCGTTGATCAGGTAGGTGGTGAGGTCGTCGCGCGGGTGGTCGACGTGGTCGCGGATCTGCTCGTGCAGGTAGGCGAACAGCTTGTCCATCCGCGCGATGCGCTCGTCCGGCGGCAGGTTGATGCCTTCGAGCGTGGTCTCGACGAACTCGCGGAACCGCGGCCCGTCCTCGGGCGGGAAGCCGAGCATGTCGGCGATGACCCGGATCGGGATGTGCTGGCCGTAGTCGTGGGCGGCGTCGACGACGTCGCGGCCCTCGAAGGAGTCGATGAGCGCGTGGCAGAACGCGCGGGTCGCCGGCTCCAGCTTCGTCACCGCCGACTTCTTGAACGCCGGGAGCAGCAGCTTGCGCGCGTCGTGGTGGAACGGCGGGTCGGACGAGATCGGCGGCGTCACCCCGATCGGCGCCGCGCCGGGCGGCGGCCGGAAGTTGCTCATGACGACCGAGCGGGAGGAGAACCGCTCGGTGTCGTAGGCGATCTCCGCGACGTCCTCGTACCGGGTCGGCAGCCAGCCGCCGCCGAACCGCTCGGTGTGCGCGACCGGGCAGCGGCCCCGCAGCTCGTCCTGGATCGGGTAGGGGTCGGCGGCCCATTCGGGTTCGAGGTGGGAGAAGTCGGTCGCCCAGTCCGAGACCGGGCCGGTGACGACCTCGTTGCGGGTGCCCTCCACCCGGCCGTCGCGCATCTCCTCGTAGTCGCCGAAGCGTTCGTCGGCCGTCATGTCACGCCTCCTCGCGGACGTCGATCGCTCGCTCGGGGCAGTTCGCGGCGGCGAGGCGGGCCTCGTTCTCCCCGCCCGCAGGGACGGCGCCGTCGCCGAGGACCGTCCCGTAGCCCTCGTCGTCCTCGCCGAACAGCGCGGGGGCGAGGTCGTAGCAGCGGCCGTGCCCCTGGCAGCGCCGCGCGTCTATCTCCACCTTCACTGTGATCCCTCCGTCGGTGCCGGGGAGCCGGGCGGCGCGAGCGCGGCCACGATGCGGGTGAGCAGCGCGGACCACTCCTCGTCCCCGACCGCGTGCATCTCCGGCGGGACGAGCGTGCCGCCCATCTTCAGCAGGAGGCAGAAGTGGGCGAGCGCGTCCGGGGACAGCGCCGGGTCCAGCTCGTCGCCCGCCTGCGCGATGCGCATCAGCCCGGCGAGCCAGTCGCCGCGTTCGCCCACGTAGTCGCCCATCGGCCGGGCGACGTCGGCGTCCCGGCGGGCGGCGGCCAGCGCCTCCACGACGAGGTGCTCGCGCGGCTCCTGCGGGTGCGGCAGGGAGCGCCCGATGGTGAGCAGCAGCCCGGTGACCGGGCCGTCGGGGTCGGCGGCGAACAGGTCGGCGAGCTGCCGCTTGCCGTGCACGCGCAGCGCGGCCACCAGCAGCTCCGCCTTCGAGCCGAAGTGCGCGTAGAGGGCGCCGTTGCTGACGCCCGCGGCCCGTGCGATGTCGGCGACGCGCGTGCCGTCGTACCCGTGCCGGGCGAAGGCGTCGGCCGCCGCGTTCAGCAGCCGCTCGCGCGTCTCCTCCCGGGTGACGCCCGCGATGCGTCCCATACCGGAATTAAACGACTGTTCATTTGATGGGTCAAGGCCCCCGCCTCAGACGCGGAACACCCGCATCTGCAGGGCGAGTGTGGAGTAGTAGCCGACGAGCGTGGTCAGCTCGAACACCGTCTCCCGGTCGAGCGGCGGGACGCAGGACGACCACGTCTCGTCGTCCACGTCGCCGGCGGCGAGGGCGCGGGTGAGGCGCAGGACGGCGGCCTCCGCGGGATCGCCGAGGTCGAGCGGCGCCTGGGCGGCGATGGCGGCGAGCTCCGCGCCGGTGAGGCCGGCCGACCGCCCGACCGCCTCGTGGGCGGTGCGCTCGAACTCGCTCTCCCAGGCCGCGGCCACGACCAGGATCGCCATCTCCCGGGCCCGCCCGGTGAGCGCGCCCTCGTAGCGGACGGCGGCGCCGAGGCGCTGCAGGGCGTCCCCGAGCGGCGGGCGCAGCAGGAACTCGTTGAACGGCCCGAGCAGGGTGCCCGACTCCGAGACCAGGTCGAACAGCCGGGGCCCCTCGGCGCGCGGCCCCTCGGTGATCGACCGGTACACGGCCAGCCGGTCGCCGTCCAGTTCGTCCGGTGTGAAGGCATGCTGTCGTCTCATGTGTCCTCAGTGTCGCAAGCGGGGGCGGTCCCTTGACGATCTCCACCGGGCGGCAAGATACTCTTATTGGTGAAAGTAAGTTTCACTCAGTGAAAGTATAGGGAAGCTGGGGGCGCACGTGGCCGACGGGTCGGATTGGCTGGGGCTGCGCGGCGCACGGGTGCTCGTCCTCGGCGCGGGCGGGATCGGCGCCGAGTGCGCCCGCGGATACCTCGGCGCGGGGGCGGCCGTCACGGCGGTCGACCGGGACCCCGGCCGCCTGGACGCCCTGCCCGCGGCCCCGGACGGCACCCGGCCCCACACCCTCGCCGCCGACCTCACCGAGCCGGGCGCCGGCGCGGCCGCCGTCCGGCACGCGCTCGGCGCGATGGGCGGCCTGGACGTGCTCCTGCACTGCGTCGGCGTCAACGACCGCCGGCCGATCCTGGAGTTCACCGAGGCCGAATGGGACGGGATGCTGCGGACCAACCTGTCCACCGCGTTCGGCGCGGCGCAGGCGGCGGGCCGGCACATGACCGGCGCGGGCGGCGGGCGGATCGTCCTGCTGTCCTCGGTCTCCGGGCACCTCGCGCACAAGAGGCACGGCCCGTACGCCGCGTCCAAGGGCGGCATGAACCAGATGATGCGGGTCATGGCGGCCGAGTGGGCGTGCCACGGGGTCACGGTGAACGCGGTCGCGCCCGGCTACGTCGAGACGCCGCTGACCGCCGCCCACCTCGCGGAGCCGGGCGTCCGCGAGGACCTGGTCCGGCTGGTCCCGGCCGGGCGGCTCGGCACCCCCGCCGAGGTCGTCGGCCCGATCCTGTTCCTTTCCTCGCCGCACGCGGCGTTCATGACAGGGCACATCATGTACGTCGACGGCGGACGCACCCTCGTATGAGGTTCCAGGGGGTGTGGGAGTTCGTCCCCCCGGCCACGACACGTAGAGGAGAACTCACATGAGCACGGAGCAGAAGATCTTCCCGCGGTTCGCGGGGAAGACGGTGCTGGTCACGGGGGCCGGCACCGGCTTCGGCGCCGAGATCGCGGTCCGCGCGGCGCAGGAGGGCGCCCGGGTCGGGGTCCACTACAACAGCTCGAAGGAGGGCGCCGAGCGGACCGCGGAGCGTGTCCGGGACGCCGGCGGCGAGGCGTTCGTGGTGCAGGCCGACATCTCGTCCTGGGACTCGATCCGCCGCCTCGCCGACGAGTCCTTCGCCCAGGCCGGCGCCCTCGACGTGCTGGTCAACAACGTCGGGGAC
Source organism: Actinomadura darangshiensis (assembly GCF_004349235.1). GTDB lineage: Bacteria > Actinomycetota > Actinomycetes > Streptosporangiales > Streptosporangiaceae > Spirillospora > Spirillospora darangshiensis. The sequence continues at coordinate 21,431 of NZ_SMKY01000104.1, forward strand.
GTGGCGACCGAGCAGATGTCCTGGCGCGCCCTGACGCAGGAGTCCCTGGACCGCGTCATCGACGTCGACGTCAAGGGCACGCTGCTGATGACGCACGAGTTCGGCTCCCGGATGCTCGACCAGGGCCACGGCGCGATCGTGAACATCGGGTCGACCGTCGTGGTCCGGGGCAGCGCGCGGGCGCCCCAGTACGCCGCCGCCAAGTACGGGCTGCTCGGCATCACCAAGTCGTACGCGGCGGCGTTCGCGCCGTCCGTCCGCGTCAACACGTTCGCGCCCGGCTTCATGGAGACCGGCGCCACGCTGGAGCGCGAGGACTGGAAGTCGGGGCGGCGCGAGAAGCTCATCGCGCAGACGCCGATGGGCCAGATCCCGCCGCCCGAGGTGGTCGCGGGCACCGCCCTGTTCCTCGCCACCGAGGACGCCTCGCACATCACGGGCGCCTACATGCTCGCCGACGGCGGGTTCAACATGGTCGGGGCCTGAGAGGAGGACGACCGATGAAGCTGATCACTTTCGACGAGGGCCGGGTCGGCCGGCTGGACGGCGACGACGTCATCGAGCTGGACGTCCCGTCCACGCGCGCGTTCTTCGAGCGCGGCGGCACGGCGGCCGAGACCGGCGAGCGGCTGAAGCTGGCGGACGTCCGGCTCCGCGCGCCGATCAGGCCGAAGAAGTTCTTCCACACCGCCGGCAACTTCGCCGACCACCACGAGGAGCTGCAGGCGGTCAACTGGTCGCATCCGGTGCACAAGGGCATCGTGTTCTTCCAGAACGTCGACGCGATCATCGGCCCGGACGACCCGGTCGTCTACCCGGAGCACCTCACCAAGGAGCTGGACTACGAGCTCGAACTGGCCGTCGTCATCGGCAAGCCGGGCAAGTTCTTCGGCCCCGACGAGGCGCTGGAGCACATCGCCGGGTTCACCGTCTTCAACGACATCACGGCCCGCGACATCCAGCGCCGCGAGATGGAGTCGGGCGTGTTCTCCTTCAGCAAGGCGATCGACACGTTCTGCCCGATCGGCCCGTGGATCGTCACCGCCGACGAGATCGGCGACATGCAGAACCTCGCCATGGAGCTGCGGGTGAACGGGCAGACGCGGCAGACCGGGCACACCAAGCAGATGCGGGTGTCGATCCCGCACCTGGTGGCCTACCACTCGCCGCAGACCTACAGCGCGGGCGACATCCTCACCACGGGGACGGTCTCGGGCGTCGCCGCCGTCCAGCCGGACCCGTTCGAGTTCTACCTGCGTCCGGGCGACACCGTGGAGGCCGAGATCGAGGGCGTCGGGACGCTGCGCAACCCCGTGGTCTCCTGGGAGGACGCGCACGGCGAGCCCGCGCCGGAGAAGGTCGACTGGTGAGGCTCGCCAACCTGGACGGGCGCGCGGCCGTCATCGCCGGTGACAGCGCCGTCGACGTCGCCGAGGCGAGCGGCGGCCGGTTCTCCGCCGACCCGCAGGCCGCCTTCGCCGACTGGGACGGGTTCCGCGACTGGGCCGCGTCCGCCGACCCGGCGCGCGGCAAGCCGTTCGCACCGGAGGAGCTGGGCCCGCCCGTCCCGCGCCCGGCCCAGGTGTTCGCGATCGGCGTCAACTACGCCGCGCACGCGAGCGAGGCCGGTTACCCGCCCGACTCCACGCCCGTGACCTTCACCAAGTTCCCGAGCTGCCTCGCCGGGCCCGTCTGCGAGGTCGAGCTGCCGACCGGCACCGTGGACTGGGAGGTGGAGATGGTGCTGGCGGTGTCCCGGGAGGCCGTCCGGATCCGGCGGGAGGACGCCTGGGACCACGTCGCCGGCCTCATGGCGGGCCAGGACCTCTCCGAGCGGACGTCGCAGCTCGCCGGGGCCAGGCCGCAGTTCAGCCTGGCCAAGTCGTTCCCGGGCTTCGGCCCGACCGGCCCCTGGCTGGTCACGCCGGACGAGTTCGACGACCCGTCCGACCTGGCCATCTCGTGCAGCCTGTCCGGCGCGACGATGCAGAGCGCGCGAACCTCGGCGATGATCTACGACGTGCCCGAGCTGCTCGTCCGGCTGTCGCGGGTCTGCCGGCTGTTCCCCGGCGACCTGGTCTTCACCGGGACGCCGGCCGGCGTCGGCAACGCCCGCTCCCCCAAGCGCTTCCTCCGCCCGGGAGAGGTCCTCGTCAGCGAGCTGGAGGGGGTGGGCCGGCTGACCCAGCGGTTCACCGCGGCGCCGGACGGCGCGTGATGGCGGCGGTCCACGAGGGCGTCGAGTACGCGACCCGGACCGGGTACCGGCCGCTGCTGCTGGACCTCTACCTGCCCGAGGCCGAGCGGCCGCCCGTCATCCTGTTCCTGCACGGCGGCGGCTGGCGGCGCGGCTCGCGCCGCGACTTCGGCGAGGCGTTCGCGGGCTGGCGGCCGGGCCCGCTGGAGCGGCTCGCCGCGGCCGGGTTCGCGGTGGCGGCCGCCGACTACCGGCTGACGGGCGAGGCCCGCCATCCCGCGCAGGTGGACGACGTCCGCGCGGCGGTCGAATGGCTGCGCGGCCATGCCGGCGAGTACGGGTTCGACGGTTCCCGGATCGTGGCGTGGGGCGCGTCGGCGGGCGCCCACCTGGCCGCACTGGCCGCGCTCACCGGGCCGGGGATCGCGGCGGTCGTGGGCTGGTACGGGGTGTACGACCTCGCCACGATGCCGGGCAGCGCCGACCCGGCATCGCGGGAGGCCCTCCTGCTGGGCTGCGTGGTGCGGGACGCGCCCGCCCTCGCCGCCGAGGCCAGCCCGGTCGCGCACGTCCACCCGGACGCGCCGCCCTTCCGGCTCTGGCACGGGACCGCCGACCGGATGGTCCCCTACACGCAGAGCGGCCGGATGGCGGCGGCGCTGCGCGGCGCGGGCGCCTGGGTCGACCTGCTGCCGGTCGAGGGCGCCGACCACATGTGGCGGGACGCACCCGACGTGGCGGCCGTCTTCGAGGCGTCCCTCCGGTTCGCGAGAGAGGTGACGGAATGAGCGAGATCGTCTTCACCGGTGGTTCGGTGTTCGACGGGACGGGCCGCGAGTCCTTCCCGGGCGAGGTCGTCGTGCGCGACGACCGGATCGTGCGCGTCCTCCCGGGCCACTCGCCGCCGCCCGAGGGCGCCGCCGTGGTCGACTGCGCGGGCGGCACGGTGATTCCGGGGCTGGTCGAGGGGCACGCGCACCTGACGTTCCCCTCGGCGGTCGGCCATGTGGAGCCGGGCTTCAACCCGCCCGTGGACGTGTCGTTCTTCGAGCGTCCACCCACGGCCGAGGAGCACCTGGCACTCGCCGAACGCAACGCCCGCATCCTCCTGGACGCGGGCTTCACCAGCGCCTATTCGGCGGGCTCGCTCACTCCGGGCAACGTGGAGGTCCGGCTCCGCGACCGGATCGCGGCCGGCGAGGTGCCGGGCCCGAGGCTGCGCGCGGCGAGCTTCGAACGCGACAACAACCCCGTCCGGCACGGCGCCGAGGCCACCGCGCCGGCCGGCCTGGCGCGGTTCATCGCGGACCAGGCCGCCCTCGGGTTCGACTCGGTCAAGCTGCTCCTCAGCAACGACGACGTGTTCGTCCCGGGCGGCTCGATGCAGACCCAGTACACCGCCGAGGAGGCGGCCGCCGCCGGGGCCGCCGCGCGGGCGGCGGGAGTGTGGCTCAACTGCCACGCCCAGAACCCCGAGTCGATCAAACTGGCCGTCCGCAACGGGTTCCGGTCGGTGTACCACTGCTCCTACGCCGACGAGGAGGCGCTCGACCTCCTGGAGGAGCACAAGGACGACCTGTTCACCGCGCCCGCCGTCGGCATCATGTGGGCGAACGTCCACGAGGCCGCGGAGTTCGGGATCGACCGGGCCATGGCCGACCGCATGGGGTCGGTCGCGCAGCTGGAGGCCCAGACGGCGCTGTATCCGGAGATGCGGCGGCGCGGCATCCGCGTCCTGCCGGGCGGCGACTACGGCTTCCCGCAGACGCCGATCGGCCGCAACGCCCGCGACCTCCAGCTCTTCGTGGACCTGTTCGGCTACACCCCGGCGGAAGCGCTGGTCGCCGCGACGAAGTGGGGCGGCGAGGTCATGGGCATGGCGGACGAGCTGGGCGTGCTCGCCCCCGGCTACCTCGCCGACCTGCTGGTCGTGCGGGGCGACCCGTCCCGCGACGTCGCGCTGCTCCAGGACCCGGCAAACCTGATCGCGATCGTGCAGGGCGGCCGGTTCCGCAAGGCGCCCGCCTGAGCGCGGGTCAGCGGCCCCCGAGCAGGCGGGAGATCTGCGCGCACGTCTCCTGGACCAGCGGGCGCACCTCGTCCAGGAGGCGGGCCGCGGGCACCTCCATCGCGGGGACGGCCACGTTGACCGCGGCCACGACCGTCCCAGAGGCGTCCCGGACGGGCGCCGCGACCGACCGGAGCCCGTAGGCCAGTTCCTCGTCCTGCAGTGCCCATCCCCGGGCCCGGGTGTCCGCGAGGACGGGCCGGAGCCCGTCCAGCGAGGCCACGGCGTTGGGGCCGGCCGGCCCCGCGAACGACTCCGCGGTCAGTACCCGTTCCAGCCCGGCGTCGTCGAGCTGGGCGAGCAGCACCTTGCCCATCGAGGTGCGCACGGCGGGGAGCCGCGACCCCACCTGGATGTTGGCCGTCACCAGGTCGTTGTTGCGCAGCCTCACCAGGTACAGGACGTGGTCGCCGGACAGGACGCCGAGGTTCACCGTCTGCCCGGTGGCGGCGACCAGGCCGCGGAGCGGGCCGTCGGCGAGCTGAACGAGGTCGAGGCTGCGCAGCGCCGAGAAGCCGAGCGTCAGCACCTTGGGCGCGGGCCGGTACGCGCCGTCCGGCAGCTGCTCCAGGAACCCTTCGGCGGTGAGGGTGGACGCCATCCGGAAGGCGGTGGGCAGGGGCAGGCCCGCCGCGGCGGCCATGTCGGTCAGCTTCATGGCCGGGCGCTGCTCGGAGAACAGCCCGAGGATGCGCAGGCCCTTCGCCAGCGCCTCCACGTGGTAGCCGCTCTTGGGCCGGGCCGCCCCGCCGGCGGGGCGGGGCGTCGTTCGGTCACGCGGCGGCACGCACGCCTCGCTCTCACTGTGTCGCGGTCGATGCGCCTTTCATCCTACGGAAGCGGTGGTCGAGCGCGATTCGGCGCGATGATCCCGGCCCGCGGTGAAGAAGCCGATGAGCGCGGCGATCGCGGCGACGGCCTCCCCGGCGAGGCTGATCGTCTTGTCGCTGGACCACGTCGGGTCGTACATCTTCGGAAGCGGGCCGAGCTGCCCGACATCGACGGAGTAGTACAGCAGTACCGCGCCGGCGGCGCTCGCCGCGACGATGAACGCGATCGCGTAGGTCCAGCGCCGGGCCCAGAACAGCACGAGCAGACCCGCCACGACCGCCACGACGGCCTCGGCCCGGAACAGGTCGTCCGCGTGGATGGTGCTGCTCGGAGAATGGGGCCCTGGGGAGAAGTCGGGTGCCAGCCGCCAGTGAACGACGGCGTCGGCCGCGAGTCCCGCGGCCACGAGTAGACGAAGAACTATGCCCATACCCATTGCACGGTGATACCCGCCCGCCGGATCAACCCGCCGGAACATTTCGGCAAAACCCGGTCACGGACCGTGCAAGGCCGCCCGCCGTCATCCGGCGCGGCGGGTGCTGACCCGGCGATAACTCCAGTACAGAAGCCCGAAAAGAATGAAGCCGGAAAGGATGAGGCTCGCGCCGGCGCTCCATCCGCTGAACGGCAGCTCGGGGACGAGGCCCCAGGCGACGCCCGCGCCGATCAGCGCCAGCCCGGTCAGGATCGAGCCGGTGAGGCGCCACCACGAGGTCACGCTCTCCTCCGCCGCCTGGATCGCCCGCTCCCGGACGGGCTCGACGTACCGGTCGACGCCCGGGAACTCGCGCGCCAGGATGAGCAGCCCCGCCAGCACCAGCAGCAGGCCCGGCCCCGGCAGGACGAGCAGGGCGACCCCGGCCAGCAGGACGGCACCGCCCGCGACCAGCACCAGGGCACGCCTGGTGGACCTCCCGTATCCCATGCTTTCCCCCCGTCCGTCCGGGTG
>NZ_SMKY01000105.1 GCF_004349235.1 Actinomadura darangshiensis
TGGTGGAACCACGCCTCGGAAATGTGGGTCATCGGGATGCCTCCGGCAGCACTTACCAGGTGGACGGGAACATGCGGTGCTTGAGGACGGCGTCGACCTGGTCGGCGGCGTGCTTGGTGTCGCCGCAGGGGCTGAGGTGGCCGTGCCGTCCGCGTCCGGCCTCGTAGTAGGCCCAGCCCCGGCCGGGCATGGCGTGGACGGTCACGGCAACGCGGACGTGGTCGTCGGGGCTGAACGCGAAGACCCACAGCAGTGGGGGACGGGTGGGGAACTCGTCGGCCTGGTAGAGCTTGACGAAGCGGTAGCTCCTGGCCTGGACGGCGATGGCGAGCAGGTCGAGATTGCGGACGGCGGTGGAGCGTCCCAGCCGTGTCCGCCACCCCAGCAGGTGACGGCCCGCCCGGACGTTCAGCGGGCGCAGCGAGCCCATGTGATCTTTCCTTCCTCGTTGAGCGGGCGGACGCCCCAGTCGTGGACGAGTTGCTCCATGAGCAGCAGGCCGCGCCCGCTCTCGGCGTCGTCGGACTCGTCCTGGACGAGGGGGAGTGCGCTGCTTTCGTCCCAGACCTCGATGACGGCGAGCGGCTCGCGCACGTCCAGGAGGACGCGGACGACGATGTGCCCGGTCCCGACGTGCTTGTAGCTGTTGGTGACGAGCTCGGTAACCACGAGCCGGCCGACGAAGTCGTCGGCGTGCCCCAGCTCGCGGAACCGGTCGGTGAGGTAGCGGCGCGCTTTCGCAGGTGCCTCAACAGATGGTTCGAGGACGAGCGGCGCCGGTCCCTCGGGCGCGAGTAGTACTGCTGGCATCGGTGAACCCCTCCAGCCTGGACGGAGGCTGATCTCGAACCGGGCCAACCCGCTAAACCGGAAGTACCCGCCGCTATCACCCTGTGTTATCGAACGAACACAATGAAGCCACAGAAGCGCGTAGGTTAAAGGGTGACCGAGGAAGTACCCACAACTTGGTTGCATCCGTTAGCGCGTCGGTTACCCCCCGGAAGAGAGATCAAGATGGCCTCCCCCAGTGACAAGGGCAAGGACACCCCCGAACTCCGAACCTTCGGTTTGGAGGTCAGGAGCTTGCGGGAGGCGGCAGGACTTAACCAGACCGAGTTGGCCGCTCTGGTGCACGTCTCGCGCGCATACATCAGCCACGTTGAACGCGGTAAGACCCGATGCCGGCTGGATTTCGCCACTCGGCTGGACGGTGCACTGCGTGCGAACGGTGAAGTCGTCCAGGCATGGAACGCACTGGTAGAGGCGATCAAGTCGATCAGGTACGCCAACTACTTCGTCGACTTCCCGAAGGCGGAGCTGACCGCCAGCCTGATCCGTGTCTACGAGACGCACATCGTGAATGGGTTGTTCCAGACCGAAGGCTACGCGAGCGCAATTCTGAAGAGCCCGGACGACGTCGCCACCCGTATGAGCAGGCAGAAGCGGGTCCTGGACGATCCGGCGCCCAAGATATTCGTGGTGCTGGAGGAGAGCGTCTTGCTCAGGCAGGTCGGCACGGTGGACGTCATGCGGGAGCAACTCGAGTACCTGATCGAGCTGTCTCACAGAGACGGCATCCGGCTCCAGATCCTCCCGACCGTCTACGTGGAGGAGGCGCGTGCGGCCTTCAATATTGCTACCCAGGCGGACCGCCGTGAGGCCGCGTACATCGTCAACGCGACAGATGGTGTGACCAGCGCAGACCCGACAGACCTGGCTAACCTGAACGAAACGTTCGCTAGTCTTCAGGCAGAGGCGTTGAACGTGAGGGACAGCCGAGCGCTGATCAGAAAGGTGATTGACGAGAGATGGACTTGAGCAGGGCAGTGTGGCGCAAAGCTTCGCGTAGCACGGTTCAGAATGACAGCTGTGTGGAAGTTGCGGGCGTGCCGAAGGTCGTGGCGTTTCGTGACAGCAAGGATCCCGGTGGCCCCAAACTCCTCATCAGTCAAGATGAGTTCCGCGACCTCGCCAACGCTCTCAAGAGCCTGTAAGGCATAGGGGGCAGGCACCGTGGGGCTGCCGGAAATGTGATCCTTGATCAGGAGAAAGAGATAGGCGACATGGACCTGGGCAAGGCAGTGTGGCGCAAGGCTTCGCGTAGCACGGTTCAGAATGACAACTGCGTCGAGGTCGCTGGCGTGTCGAACATCGTGGCGTTCCGTGACAGCAAGGACCCCAACGGCCCCATCCTCTTGGTGAGTCGCGCCGACTTTGGCCACTTGGCTCAGACGCTCAAGAACAGCTGACAGACATAGCGCGACGGATGGTCCGACGGGTTTGCCCCTGCCCGTGACAGGTGATGCGCTTGGACGGGAGCGGCTGGCGCACGATGGCCTGCCACGGCGGCGCAGGGCTACGGCGTAGTGGAAGTCACGGCCTGATTGTCCGGTTCGGGTCGGCCGGGTCGAGGATACGGAGATGCGTGCAGGCACGGCCTCCGCGATCATGAAGTTGTCTACGCCCCATGATCACAAGAGAAGACCGTGCCTGCCTGCTCATCATCGCTGATCTCTGCTGTTCTTGGCGACCTGGCCGCGCTGCCCGCCGCTGACCGTGACGTCCTGACGGAAGAGATCCCGCAGCCCACCGCCCATCTGGCGTGGGTGCCCGACCCGCGGGACCCGCGCGGGGTGCGGCACTCTCTGTGCTCACTGCTGTCGGTGGCGGTCGCGGCGGCCTTGACCGGGGCCACCTCGTTCACCGCGATCGGCGAGTGGATCGCCGACGCCCCGCCCGAGGTGGCGGCGGCACTGGGGATCAGGCACGACCCCCTATCCCGCATGTACCGGGTGCCGGACGAGGCGACCATCCGGGACGTCCTGGAACGGCTGGACGCGACCGCGTTCACCGAGGAGGCCGGCCCGTGGCCGGGAAGCCTGGCCGAGGCGCAGCACGATGCCGGGCAGGCCGCGCCGCCGGTCGATCCGGGTGGACGGCAAAAGCCTGCGCGGCACCCGCCACCACACCGCCTCGGGCCGGGCCCGGCACCTGCTCGCCGCCTGCTCCGGCCGGCACGGTAGCGTGGTGGCCCAACGCGAGATCGACGGCAAGACCAGCGAACTGTCGGCGTTCGAACCGCTGCTGCGTCCCCTGGAGCTGACCGGCACCGAGGTCACCGCCGATGCCCTGCACACCCAGCGCGACCACGCCCGTTTCCTGGTCGAGGACAAGAACGCCCACTTCATCCTGGTCGTGAAGAAGAACCAGCCCTCGCTGTACCGGCAGCTCAAGCAGCTGCCCTGGCGCCAGATCCCGACCGGGCACACCGAGGACCATCCCGGGCACGGCCGAACCGAACGACGGTCGATCAAGGTCACGGCCGTCGGGCAGGGCCTGCTGTCCCCGCACGCCGCCCAGGCCGTCCGCATAACCCGCAGAACCAGGCCCCGCCACGGCGGACGCTGGAAAACCGCGACGGTCTACGCGGTCACCAGCCTGTCCGCCCATCAAGCCCGGCCCGACGAACTCGCCGCCTGGATCCGGCAGCAATGGCAGATCGAGGCCCTGCACCACATCCGCGACGTCACCTACCGCGAGGACGCCTCGCAGGTCCGCACCGGCAGCGGCCCGGCGGTCATGGCGGCCCTTCGCAACATCGCGATCTCACTGTTGAAACTCTCCGGCTGGACCAACATCGCCCAGGCCAACCGCCGACATCTCCACCCTCGGCCTCGCAACCGGACATCAAACCCATAACGCGAGAACGCCGGAGCCCTGACGGCGGCCGTGGCGATCACCCGGTCGTAGGGGGCACCCGCCGGACTTCCGGCCTCGCCGTCTCCGGTGACGACCTGGACCGGGCAGCCGACCCCGGCGAGGTTCGCCTTCGCCTGCTCAGCCACCGCCGGATCGATCTCGATCGTGGTGACGTTCTGCGGCCCGATGATTCGGCCTCAATTCAACGGGGCATAGGCGGGATCGAAGAGGTCGCGATCCCGGGGCGTGAGGGCACACCAGCCTGGCTCAGGCTGCTATGTAGACTTTCCTTCCTCCCTATGAGGGCGCTTGAGATCGAGGGGTGGCGCCGCATGCTCGGGCCACAGCTGCAACCTGTGTTCTTCCTCGGCGCCGCTGGTGCGACGCGTGGACAGCCGCACCCGGTACACCGTGTGCGGCCACACCTGGGTGGGCAACTCCGGCAGGACGGCGCCTTCCTGGTCGGGGGCGGCGAGGACCAGTTCTGGGTACGGGTGGCTGACCCACTGCTGGCTGATCTCCCCCACATACTCCCAACCCTCGACGTCGGCCTCTGGGGCGACGGGCAGGATCTGGAGCGTAACGGCGACGGCGGGAGAGTCGGTGGCGACGGCCAAGCCTCGACCGGGCTCGGCAGAGCGGATCGGCGGCCCGCTGGTGGTGTCCGGCCGTCCATAGGTGAAGCCGGTGCGCCAGCCGCCCCGCGGCGGCTGGAACAGCGTGTAATAGTTGGCGTCGCCAAGGTCCAGGGGCTGCTGCGCTGTGGCGGGTTGTACGGGATGCGCTGGCAGGTCCTGGCTGATCTGGTCGAGCACGGTGTCGAGGGTGCGCATACCCTCCCCCGCCTCGTCGTCCTCACCGTTGCGCAGCAGAGTCAATGCGTCCCGATCGAGTTCGGCGACGACCACGTCCCACTGCCGCGGGGTGAGCGCGACTCGTACGTCATGTTCGGCGGGGTCATGCCAGCCGAGGATGTCCTTGACGGCCAGGCAGTCGTCGGTGATGCCGCGCGGGTCGCCCCATTGCGGTTCAGTGGTGATGCCTGGATCCAGGGCCAGGACGATCGTGTTGGCCTGCGCGGGAGCCAGTGTAACGGGCACCGTGTCGTGAGCGTGGGGCATGGAGCTCACACTCCTGTTGCTGGGTGGCAGGAACCAGCGGCCAGGGTATCGCCGCGAGACGACGCCCTGACCGCTGCCATCGGTGGAGCTCGATCGGTAGGTACGGCTAGGTCAGTACTGGCTGCACTGCTTCACCGTGGGGATCTGGTTGTCGGCCGGGGCGTTGAGGACCCAGACCCAGTACGGGTCGCCCTGGATGTAGGTCCCGCCCTCGTTTAGTGCCGGCAGGATCCGGTTGGCGCGGTACAGCGCGTTGTTCAGCGCGTTGCCGTGGTTGGTGTTGTCGGTACCGGGAAGGAACGCGCATGAGAATCGCGGGTTCTTGGTGCCGCCCTCCTCGCTGGAGGCGTACGGGTACTCGTCGCAGGTGGCCGCGGAGGCGGTGCCCATGTAGTAGACGCACCCCTCGCCCCCGATGTAGGCCTCGCTGTCGCAGCGGACATTAAACGGATCGTTGGTCGGAGCGGTGGGAACGGTGGGGAACGCTGAGTCCGTCGAGATGGTCAGCTGGATTTGGGGGTTGGTGTACTTAATCTCACCCGGCGCTGTCAACGGTATGGCCGTGGCCAGCTTGTAGTAGGTGTAGACCCCAGGGAAGATCTTCTTCTTCACAGGATCGGGAATCTTGCAGGTGCCGGTGTTGCAGGCCACGGAGGCGGTCTCCCAAGGGCCTGCCTCGACGAGCTCCGGCGGGAGAACGGTAGGGGTGAGGCCAACCTGCATCAGCCACGTGGAGTTTGTGGGGCTGAGGGTCGCCCACACATCCCATCTGACATACCCGACCTTGGTTGTGCCATCCTCAGCTTGGATGACGATCCGCAGCGTACTTTCTTGGCATGCGTGGAAGCGGTCATAGTTCACCTGACCGGGCACCTTGCTGCACAACGCGGGCGGCTGCGGGTCGGACGCACGGCGCTGCAGTTTCGACCATGCTGGTGCCTTGGGAGCCTTGTCGGGGCTTACCGTGTCCTGACATAACCGCGCCCTCTTGCCCTTGAGTCGAATGTTGTTGCACTTCGGCTTTTTGCTGACGCTTCCACGCTGTAGCCGCTCCAGGTAGCCCTTCACCGCCGCCGGGTCGCTCGGGTCACGGTGGGCCACAGTCGGGTCGGAGGAAGCAGCGGACGGCGCCGACGAAGCTTGCTGCGACGAGTGGCCGGGGCGTGGGGTGAAGGCGGTCAGCGTGAGCGACAGGACGCTCACCACGGCCGCAACCACTACTGGGAAACGTTTCATTGCTGTCACCCGCAGAAGGTCTCGAAGGCGTCGGCCTTGTTGTCAGCGGCGCCGACCTGCGTGGACTCGGCGCCCGGGAGCTCCGTCCACAGGGTGGTCGGCGGCGTCGTAGCCTGGTCATAGACCAGCACGGTGTTCTTGGAGAAGTTCTGCCAGGATGAGGTGGCGTTCCCGAATCCGTAGTCGGTGAGGTACTGCCACAGGCCGTTGGCGCCACAGTCATGGAAGCTGAGCTTGCGACCTCCGTAGTCGGTGTACTGGTAGAAGCAGTACCAGCCGGCGGTGCACACTCCGGCGGTGGCGCCGGCGGCGGGAATGGTCAGCACGGCGCCGCTGCTGAACGTGACCGTTCCCGGCCCGGTCTGTCGGGCGTCCGGGCGGCTGTTCACGACCTGGTCGACCTGCTGTTGAACCTTAGCCCGCGGGCCGCTGGCTAAGGCCTGCGCGGGCGCTGCGACGGCTGCGACGGCCGCCGCGATGGAGGCGACGGTGAGGGTTTGGACGAGGTGGCGGATTCCCATGCGTTCCTCTCAGAGAGTGAACACACCCTGTCCGACGATCGAACAAAGTGGCGAAGTGATCTCCGCACCCGAAAGCTAGATCGCCACACGCCGGTCAACAAAGAGTCAAGTGAGTAAAGTAATCTTTATGCACGCTCCCATCAGCGTTGACATAATCAGGTCATCGCTGGGTGTGAACCAATCGGGGGCAACGAGCGTCCTTTGCGCGAAGACGCAGGTCGCGACCCTAAGCGGCTCCTCGCAGTTGACCGGATTTGGTGATCTTGCTCTGGACGGCCTGGCGGCCGACGCGGTCACGCTTCACGTTCTTCCACACCCACTCATCGGGGTTGAGTTCGGGCGAGTAGGGCGGAAGGAAGAACAACTCCAGGCGTTCGGTGCGCTGCACGAACCGGCGGGTCATCTTGGAGGTGTGGATGCGGCCGCCGTCCACGATCAGGAACACCTTGCCGTCGGTATCGTCCAGCAGTCGGCGGCAGAAGGTGATGAACTCCTCGGACTTCAGGCCCTCGTCGTGAACCATGAACCGCAGTTTCCCCTTCGGCGACACCGCGGAAATCATCATGACCGACGTACGCGCGCCGGTCATTTCCACGACCGGGGTCTGGCCGGCCGGCGCCCACGTGGTGCCGGAGTGGAAGTCGGTCCGGATGGCCGCCTCATCTGCGAAGAAGATCTCCGCGCCCTCCTGGGCGGCCCGCCGGCGGATCTCCGGATAGGTCTCAGCCTTCCACTTCTCGACCTTCTCTGGATTCTGCTGGTAAGCGCGGTACAGCGGCTTCTGCGGCGACATCCCCAGCATCCGCAGCGTCCTGCCCACCGTGGCGACCGACACCCGGATCTTGAACCGCCGGAAGATCAGTTCTCCAACCATCGCGCGGGTCCACAACGCGAATCCGAAGCTCAACTGCCGGGGATCGGCTCCCACCAACAACGCATACAACTCCCGCAGCTGCGCCTCACTCAGCTTGCGGTCCGAGCCGCGCGCCTTCTTCGCCCGCAACGACTCTGGGCCGATCAGCCGGTAGTTCTTCCACCCGTCAACAACGTCGACCGATCAACCTCAACCGCGGCCGCGACCTTGTCCACCGGAAGCCCCTGCTCAAGCATCCGCACCCCGGCCGGCCGCTCCTCATAGGTCGACCTACGCCCCTTCTGCGCCACAGGACGATCATCCCACTCAAACGATCACCAATGTGGGGAAACCGCAGATCCCCTTAGATCATGTTCCGACGTTCGGGTCGCCTGAACGGGCTGAGCAGCATGCGTAGTCCCCGCCTGGACGGGAGGACGTACCGCATTCGCCCGCCGCCCATGTCTCTGGAAATTTCCGAGGAGTGGGGCGCTGATCGCCACTCACGAGTCGTCTTCGAGTACCTCTCCCAACGGGATTTTCGGAGAGATCACTCTGACCAGGCATGCGCGATGAGCGAAGAGTTCCTGGGAAGGGAACCCATCGATCATGGCGACTGAAACCCGGCGAAGCTCTGGAGAAGAATGGGCTATGCTCTGCGCGCACAAGGAACTGGTGAACCCCTGTGCATACGAGTGCTCAGTCATTGAGGCTGCACCATATATCCTTGTCGACTTGGCGTTGTATCCACCCGTTCGTTGACCACTGGTTGGTCACGATGGTCCCGTTCGAAGGGTCGCGGATGGTGACTTGGCTGCGTGTATCGTCTTGCTTCCAAACATAGACCTGGTTTCAGTTTTCGTCGCAGTAAATCCCATCCGCGTTCTCGATGACCTCATCCGGATCGATTCCTCTTTCCTTGGAGCGTACCCTCGCATGGAGGGTGTCGTTGATCGCTGTCTCGGACGAAGGTGGTGGTCGGCGGTCTTGGGTCTCAGCCGAGTCTTCGGCTTTCCTCTCGCGCTCGTGTCGCGAGGGCGTTCCTTCGGCGCGTCTCGGCGGCTGGGCTCTGTTGTCTCTTCGGCGTCCCCCTCGCTCTCGGGTTTCTCGCCGCGGGCGATCCCAGGGAGTCGGAGCGGGGAGTGTCGATTCTGTTCGGGTCGTCGTTGGGGTCGTTGCTTCTTTCGGCGCGGGCGCTGCGGACGGGGGGTGGTGTCTCGCGCTTCTCGCCTATCCCGGGCTCATATGGCTGCTGCGCGGCGGCGCGGCTTTCCAAGCGGGACTTCTGCCCCGGCGCGCCGGGTTGGTCGCGTGGCAGGGATTTGGCCTGGCCGGACGGCTTGGGCTGATCAGTGGGCTCGCCCTTGTCGTGTGGGTTGATGTACGTTTCGGAACCATGGCCATCCCCCCAAGGAGCCCGTGAGTTCGGCGCCGCAATCGTTCGGGTGGTGTCGAATGGCTGCCGTTTAGGAGGGGCTTTCTGCGCGGCTTCCTGCTGGTTCGGGCTTGGCGAGGTCGTCGTCGTCCGGTGCGTGGGGGCTTTCCGCCGCGGGGTCGGCGTCGGGTGCCGGAGCGGGTCCCTTGCGGCTGATCAGTTGGCCGGCGGCGTACAGGGTCCCGTTGCGGGCCCAGACCAGGCCGGTCGCCAACAGTGCCGCCATGGCCACCGCAACCCCGGCCACTACGTCCAGGACATAGTGGTTGGCGGTCACGACCACGGCGACGGCGGTGGTGGCCGGATGCAGCATGGCGACCCATCGCACGCGGTAGCGCCGCAGCAGCGCCATGATCACCAGCGCCACCCACACGGCCCATGCCACGTGCAGGGACGGCATGGCCGCGTACTGATCGGCGGGCAGCGGGGGGCTGTGGGTGATACCGAACCCGGCACCGGCCACGGTGTCGACGAAACCCTCACCCGGGAGCAGGCGCGGCGGCATCACCGGCAGGACGAAGAACACGGCCAGCCCGGCGAGGTTGATCAGGACGAGGGCGTTGCGCGCGGGCCGGTAGACGTCCGGGGCGGCGAGGTAGCAGAGCAGCAAGACGATCATGGTGAGGTTGGTGTGCATGTGCTGGTAGACCCAGACGGACACCTGCGACACATCATGATGCCTGGTCAGCCATCGGTTGACGCCGAGTTCCACGTCCAGGCCGAGGTGGTCTTCTATGCCCAGGATGTCCCGGCCATGGGAAAGCGCCGCCCCGTACCGGGTGTGGGCCAGCTTGCGAACATAGCCGTAGACCTCGAGCAGCGCGAAGACGATCGCCAACTCGCCTATCAACCATGGCCGCTTGCGGCGCAGTCGACGGATGCCGGTGTCACCACCGGTGCGTCGCCTCTCGGGGCGCTTGGTTGGGGCGCGCACGGTTCAGCCTTCTTTCGTACTCCGAACGGCCCGGCGATGCCTGTGCGGGCCGCTCGTTCACGCTGTCCGCCCGCCGGCGTGCACCGGGCGCTGATCACCGCCGCCCGCGCAGCACCGTAGCGCATCCGCGCCGGCAAGAACCGACCGGTACCGTCGATAGCGCGTCGGCGCCCCGGAGACGTAAGTCGATCATGCATCGTGGTCCTGGGCGGCTCCGAGCCACGAGGTCAACCGTGGGGTCTCTAGGAGCCTGGGACGGGTGGCCCGCGCGCGTTCGTCGTCGCGGTCATTCGGGCGCCGTCGAGCGGCCGCATCGCGCACCGGGGAACCCGAGGACATGCATGGTGCGGTTTATGGCGGGGGCTGTCGCATTTGACTACTATCAGCCCGTCCCTCGCCCCGTCTCCCCCTGACCGGATGGCCGATGCGCGTTCTGCCCCTCGCCGTCTCCCTCGCCGGGCTGCTGCTGGTCGCCGGCTGCGGCGACCCTGACAAGGCCGAGAAGGTCGCCCCGCCGACGGTGCGGGTGGGCGGCGCCCCCTCCAGCCCGGCCGCGCAGACCGGAGCGTTCTCCAAGGAAGGCTGGTTCGGCGGTGCGGACGGCCTGCACGCGCGGCTCGCCATCAGGGCCGTCGAGCGGCAGGGCTCCAAGGCGGTGCTTCGGTACAGCGTGACGTCCATGGACTCGGCCTCGAAGACCGTCCCGCTGGAGATCGCGCTGGTCGACCCGGTCGGACGGCGGCTCTACAAGCCGACCGGGACCACGAGCGCCGCCGGCCTCGCGCCCGGCACCACCCGGGAGATGGCCGCCGAGTACCCGCCGATCCCGGCGGACGTCCAGAAGGTCACCGCGATCACCCCTGGGACGGCCGGCGAATTCACCGGCATCCCCGTGACAAGCGGTTCGGCCACGCCGACATCGTCCACGCCGACGTTCTCCCCTTCGGGTGGGTACTCCGGGTCGCGGGAGCCGGCCCTGCCTCTGATGGCGCCCACGTCGCCGTCGTCCACGCCGACCTCGTCCACGCCTTCGGCGACCACGACGTCCACGACCGCGCCGGGCGGGAATCCGGTCGACCTGTACGGCATCGTCGAAGGGGAGACGCAGACGGTCGCGTCCAGCCGTTCGGGCGTGACGGTCAGCCTGGGTGGGGACGTGCTGTTCGAGACCAACACGGCGAAATTGTCGAGTCAGGCGAAGGACGTCCTGGACGACACCGCGGAGCAGATCAAGGCGAAGGCGTCGCGGGCGCTGACGATCGAGGGGCATGCGGGCGATTCGAAGCTGTCGGGTGAGCGTGCCCAGGCCGTTCAGAAGGAGTTGAAGTCGCGGCTTGGTGACGACTTCACCTATGCGGCGAGCGGTAAGCAGGGCGGCAACGGCGTCGACATCTCCTACCAGCTCAAGAGCACCACGTCCGGTGGTACGTCACCGGCGACGTTCCGTGCGCAGGACGGCCAGAAGGTGGGGACGCGCACCGCGAGTTTCGGCAAGGACAAGCGGCGCCTTGAGGTCAAGCCGTTCCACCGGGACGGCGCCTACATCGTCGCCGTTTTCGACATTGTGGACGAGGGCCCCGGAACCACACCGCCGGACGCGTCCTACCCCAGCACGAACTACCCGGGAGGCGTGTTCGGGTCGTTCTCCATCCAGGTGCCAGGCCAGAAGGACGTCTACCGTGCCGTCCGCGTGGGCCCTGCCACGCCGGGCAGCACGAGCACGTACATCGACCCCGGTCGCGCCGTGTTCCGTACTGCCGTCAACGAGCCCGTTCGCGGCTTCGTCTACCTGCCCGCACCGCCCGGCAACGTCACGTCCGTCACGTTCGACGCCGGTCCTTTCGGCAAGGTCGACAAGGTTCCCGTGTCCTAGACCAAGCCTTCGACGTGTGACGGACGATCCCAGCGGATAGTAAAAGAGCAGGCTATGGATCGTCTGGCGGAGGTCATCGCATGGGTGTCGGCGTCAGCATTTTCACGATCACGATCGGGCTGATCCTCAAGTTCGCGATCAAGCCGGACGCGATGAACGACCCGGTGGACATCCATATCATCGGGGTCATCTTGATCATCGTCGGCGGGGTGTCGTTCGCGCTCCAGCTGCTGATGATGTCCCGTACGCAGCAGCGCGGACCGCGCTTCCAGAGCAGGCGGGACGAGCGCATGTACGACGGGGAGGAGCCGCCTCGCTGAAATGCCCGAGGGCCGACGCGCCGCGCCGGCCCTCGGAACGGTTCCTCAGCTCCAGGCGAGCATGCGGATCGGGTCTTCGAGCATGTCGCCGACGTCGCGGAGCACGCGCGAGCCCAGTTCGCCGTCCACGATGCGGTGGTCGAACGACAGCGACAGCGTGGTCACCTTGCGGACCGCCAGTTCGCCCTCGTGCACCCACGGCATGTCGCGGATCTGGCCGAACGCCAGGATCGCCGCCTCACCCGGGGTGAGGATCGGGGTCCCGGTGTCCACGCCGAACACGCCCACGTTCGTGATCGTGATCGTGCCGTCGGACAGGTCGGCAGGGGACGCCTTGCCCGCGCGCG
The DNA here is from genome assembly GCF_004349235.1 of Actinomadura darangshiensis. Classification (GTDB taxonomy): domain Bacteria; phylum Actinomycetota; class Actinomycetes; order Streptosporangiales; family Streptosporangiaceae; genus Spirillospora; species Spirillospora darangshiensis. Next base: position 12,340 of record NZ_SMKY01000105.1, read on the forward strand.
CCTTCTCGGTGAGTTCGACCAGAGCGCGCGCGAGGCCGGGCAGGTCGAGGTCTTGCGCGTCCTTCACCTTGGGGACGATGAGGCCGCGCTCGGTGGCGGCCGCGATCCCCAGGTTCACGTAGCGCTTGACGACGATTTCCGCGCCGGACGGTCCGTCCGCCCATGCGGCGTTCACCATCGGGTTCCGTGCCACGGCGGTGAGCAGCGCGCGCGCCACCAGCAGCAGGGGCGACACCTTCACTTCGGCGAATTCGGGCAGTTCGCGGAGCCGCTTGACGGTCTCCATCGTCCGCGTCACGTCCACCTGGAGGAACTCGGTGACGTGCGGGGCGGTGAACGCCGACGACGACATCGCCGCCGCGGTCGCCTTGCGGACGCCCTTGACCGGCATCCGCTCCTCGCGCGCCGCTTGGACGGGCACAGCCTCGGGCCCGGCCTGCGCGGCGAGGACGTCCTCGCGCGTGATCGACCCCTGCGGGCCCGACCCGGTGATGGACGCGAGGTCCACCCCGAGGTCCCTCGCCATCTTGCGGACGGGCGGCTTCGCCAGCGGCAGACCGTTATCCACAGGCTGTGGACGAGGAGCGGGCGCCTGCGGGGCCGGCGCCTGCGGGGCGGGCGCGGGGGGAGGCGCCCCGTTGGCCGGCTTGCGGGCGCGGCGCTTGGTCGTCCCCTCCTTGACCCCGTACCCGACGAGGACGGGCTGCCGCTTGGGCGGCTCGTCCGGCGACACCATGCCCGGCTCGTTGGCGGTCGGCACGCCCTCCTCGCGGAGCGCGGCGTCCTGCGCCGGGGGCTCGGACACCGGCGTCGCCACACCGCCCTCGCCCTCGGCGTCCACCGAGATGATCGGGACGCCGACGTCCACGGTCTCACCCTCGGTGACCAGCAGCTCGGTCACCACGCCATCGAACGGGCAGGGCAGCTCGACGATCGCCTTGGCGGTCTCGATCTCGACGATGGTCTGGCCGTCCTCGACGGTGTCGCCGGGCTGGACGTGCCACTTGACGATCTCGGCCTCCGTCAGGCCCTCGCCCACGTCCGGCAGTTTGAACAGTCTCGGCTGGCTCACCGGCGTCACCACGCGAAGGTCCGGTCGGCCGCGTCCAGGATGCGGTCGAGGTCGGGCAGATAGTGGTCCTCGTTACGGGACGGCGGGTACGGCGCGGAGAACCCGCCGACCCGCAGCACCGGCGACTCCAGCCGGTAGAAGCACTTCTCGGTGATCCGCGCGGCCAGCTCGGCGCCGTACCCGTTGAAGACGGGCGCCTCGTGGACGACGACGCAGCGTCCCGTCCGGTTCACCGACTTCGTCACGGTCTCGATGTCGAGCGGGTTCAGCGAGCGCAGGTCGATGACCTCCAGTGAGCGCCCCTCCTCGGCGGCGGCCGACGCCGCTTCCAGGCACGTCTTCACCGCCGGCCCGTACGCCAGCACCGTCACGTGCTCGCCCGGCCGGACGACCTGCGCGCTGTGCAGCGGCGCCCAGTCGGCCGAGTCGGTGTCGACCTCGGCCTTCTCCCAGTACCGGCGCTTCGGCTCGAAGAAGATCACCGGGTCGGGGGAGGCGATCGACTGCTGGATCATCGCGAACGCGTCCACCGGGTTCGAGCACGCGACCACGCGCAGGCCGGCGGTGTGCGTGAAGTACGCCTCGGGCGACTCCGAGTGGTGCTCGACCGCCCCGATGCCGCCGCCGCACGGGATCCGGATGACGACCGGCAGCGACAGCTTGCCGAGCGAGCGCATCCGCATCTTGGCGAGCTGGGTGATGATCTGGTCGGCGGCCGGGAACACGAACCCGTCGAACTGGATCTCCACCACGGGCCGGTAGCCGCGCAGCGCCAGCCCGATCGCCGTCCCGACGATGCCGGACTCGGCCAGCGGCGTGTCGATGACCCGCTCCTCGCCGAAGTCCTTCTGGAGGCCGTCGGTGATGCGGAAGACCCCGCCGAGCTTTCCGACGTCCTCACCCATCACCAGGACCTTCGGGTCGTTCTCCATGGCCTTGCGCAGGCCCTCGTTGAGTGCCTTGCCGAGGGTCAGGGTGCTCACTTCGCCTCCTCGCCGGACGCCGGCTCCTCGAACGACGCCAGGTAGGCGGCGAACTGCTCCTGCTCCTCGGTCATCATCGGATGCTCGTCCGCGTAGACGTTCTCGAACATCGCCAGCGGCTCCGGGTCGGGCATCGAGCGGCAGCCCTCGCGCAGCTCCTTGGCCATCTGCGTGGCCACGTCCTCGACCTTCTCGAAGAACCCGGCGTCGGCCAGGTCGTTGCGGACGAGGTAGGCCTTGACGCGCTCGATCGGGTCCTTGAGCTTCCAGGACTCCTCTTCGGCCTTCAGCCGGTAGCGGGTGGGGTCGTCGGTCGTCGTGTGGGCGCCCATCCGGTAGGTGAACGCCTCGATGAGCGTGGGGCCCTGGCCCGTCCGGGCGTTCTCCAGCGCCTTCCTGGTCACGGCGAGGCAGGCGAACACGTCGTTCCCGTCCACCCGCAGGCCGGGGAACCCGAAGCCCTGAGCCCGCTTGTACAGCGGGATCCTCGTCTGCCGCTCAAGCGGCTCCGAGATGGCCCACTGGTTGTTCTGGCAGAAGAACACGATGGGGGCGTTGGACACGGAGGCGAACACGAACGCCTCGTTCACGTCGCCCTGCGAGGTGGCCCCGTCCCCGAAGTAGGCGATGGTGGCCGCCGCCGACGGTGTGCCGAGCACCCCGTCCCGCTGGATGCCCATCGCGTAGCCCGTCGCGTGCAGCGTCTGGCTGCCGATCACGACGGTGTACAGGTGGAAGCCGTGCTCCTTGGGGTCCCATCCGCCGTGGCTGACGCCGCGGAACAGGCCGAGGAGCGTCAGCGGCTCCACGTTCCGGCAATAGGCGACGCCATGCTCCCGGTAGGTCGGGAACGCCATGTCGTGGTCGTTCAGCGCGCGCCCGGAGCCGATCTGCGCCGCCTCCTGCCCCAGCAGCGACGCCCACAGGCCGAGTTCGCCCTGCCGGGTCAGCGCCACGGCCTCCAGGTCGATCCGCCGGACGATCACCAGATCGCGGTACAGGTCGCGTACGTCCTCGGCGCTGAGGTCCAGGGGGTAGTCGGGATGCTCGACGCGCTCTCCCTCGGGGGTGAGCAGCTGGATGAGCTCGGGTCGGTCGAGCTCAGGGGTGTCGGGCGCGCCGCGCACGGAGTCGATCGTCATCGATGACACTCCTCGTTCGGGGCCGTCGCGCGGGATCGCCGCACGGCCGGCCGATGTCAAACGGCCCAAGCCCCCGGGTAAGGGACAAAAGCCGCAATGCCATCGTGGCAGACATCACACCCTGCGATGCAAGTCCCGCCACCGAGGTCCCTACCCCTGCGTTCCGGCGCTGACCCAACCGCGGCGTATGACAACCGCCCTATTCGCGCGACAGCGCGCGGGTCGCGCCGGCGGCGACCGTCAGGCCGAGGAGGAGCCCGCCGGCGACGATGAGGTTGGCGATCCACTGGTAGACGCCCGTGGGGGCGAACTCCACCTCCTGGCCGAGGCTGCCGATGGGCAGGAGCAGGTCGAGCGTGTAGAAGAACGCGTTGAAGTGCGGCTTGTGGCCGGTGTCGAGGACGGCCGGCCTGTGGATGGAGAAGACGATCGTGCCGAAGGCGAGCAGGCCGATCAGCCAGCTCGCGGCGCGGAACGGGCGGTAGCCGTAGCCGACCAGGGCGTCCTGCAGGAACCCGACGATCTTGCGGGGGACGCCCTGCGTCCGGCGCCGGTCGCGGGCCTTGGCGAGCAGGATCGAACGCCCGTCGGCGTCCAGGCCGAGGGAGCGGTACGTCTGCGCGAGGCGCTCGTAGGGCTGCGGCGCGTAGCCGTCGGTGTCGCGGCGCAGCCAGTCCAGGCGCTCGCGGGCGGTGAGGGGCGGTTCGAGGGTCTCGTACTGGAGGCCGTCGAGCTGCAGGCGCGCCGGCCAGGAAGCGGCGTCGTCGCGCAGCAGGTTGATGCGGGCGTAGGAGAGGTCAGCGGTGCCGCCGACCGGTTCGGCGGTGCGGAGGAGGAGCTCCTCGGCCTGGACGCGCTGCAGGCTGAGGGCCGTCCCCTCGTCGTGGCGGAGGCGGGCGTCGCGCAGGCTGAGCTGGCCGGTGACGCGGGCGCCGGAGAAGCTGACGGCGCCGATGGCGGTGAAGCCGTCCGAGCAGTAGACGTCGGTCTCGACGGCCATGTCGTCGGCGTTCAGCGCGGTTCGCTTCGGCGCGGACAGCCGGGCGCCGACGAACGACAGGTAGCCGCCGACGCGGGCGCCGCGCAACCGCACCTCGCCCTCGGTGGTGAATCCGCCGTCGCAGAACACGTTGGCCGCCACGTCCAGCCGGCTCGCGTACAGGGCGACGCCGGACGGGTTGTGCAGCCGCGCCCCCCGGAAGATCAACTGGCCGCCGATGCGGGCCCCGGGCAGCCGGACCTCGCCGTTGGCCGTGAAGTTCTGGTCGCAGTAGACGTTCGCCTCCACCGAGAGGCGGTCGGCGAGCAGCGCGTCCCCGCCCGGGTTGGCCAGCTGCACGCCCGACATGTTGAGGATGCCGGTGATGTGCGCCCCGTCCAGCCACAGGCCCCCGTTGATGCGGCTGCCCTCCAGCCACAGGTGCCCGTCCACCCGGGTACCGGACGCCACCAGGCCGGGCAGCCGGCAGCGCATCAGGTGGACGCTGCTCATGTTCGCCCAGTACAGGTGCGGCGCCTCGTCGAACGCGCAGCCGGTGAGCGCCAGCGGGACGCTCACCTCCGCGTGCCCGAGGTTCAGCGACCCGGTGACCCGGGCGCCGCCGAGCCGGACCGCGGCGACCTGGCCCGGCTCCGCCGCCACGGCGCCGACGAGGAGCGCGACGAGGACCTCCGCCCTGACCACCCGGTCGTGGCCCCAGCGGTCGGCCTGCCCGATGTCGTCGAACGCCGGGTCGCCGGACGACAGGTCGACGGATTCGCCCTTGGGAAACGCCTCCCACAGCCGGCGTTCCACAGGGGTCAGGTCGTCGATGTTCATCGGGTGGCTCCGGGGGGTTCGGTGGCTCCTGCTGGGCAATGGTGCCGTACGCTTTCGATCGTAAGGAAAAGCGCAGATCAGTGAGGGGGCGACCGTGGCGCGTGTCGTCGTGGACGTCATGCTCAAGCCGGAGATCCTCGACCCCCAGGGGCAGGCGATCGCCCGCAAGCTGCCCCAGCTGGGGTTCGAGGGGGTCGTCGCCGTCCGGCAGGGCAAGCGGTTCGAGGTGGAGCTGGAGGGGGACGCCGACGAGGACGCCCTGGAGCGGGTCGGCAAGATCGCCGAGACGCTGCTGGCCAACCCCGTCATCGAGAACTACGAAGTGCACGTGCTCTGACCGGCTCCGGCCGCCCGCCGGAACGGTATGGAATGCCGTTCGGTATTCGGCCGCCGGTTGGTTCGTTCCATGTTACGGACCCGTGAGTACGGCGATTACGGAGGATTGCGCCGGGGAACCGTAACCCACGTCGAAGTCGTCGAGCACGCTCCGGGACCGGGGGACTGGTCGGGACGCCCGGGGCATGACGCGAGGTGCCGGGGTGGAGTTGAGGTTCGCGCTCGCACTGCCGCGCGATCCCCGTAGCATTCCCGTAGTCCGGCGGGTGACAGGGGACGCGCTGCGGGGGCTGGGCGTTTCCGAGGACTGCGTCGACGACCTCCTGGTCGCCGTCTCCGAGGCGTGTACGAACGCCGTCCTGCACGCCCGCGCGACAGGGGACTTCGAGGTCACCGGGCATGTGGACGACGGGGTGTGCATGCTCAAGATCATGGACTGGGGCCGCGGGCCCCGGCCGGCCCCCGAGGATCGGGGTGTTTTGAGCGAATCGGGACGCGGGATTAGGATCATGCGGGCGCTGGTGGACGATCTGGACATCGACTCCGCCCCCGACAGAGGCACCGTCGTTCACCTGCGGAAGCGGCTGACCTGGCGAGATGGTGCCCTGGTGGGAGCCCTCGGCCGCAGTCTCATGCACAACGCCGGGTAGATTGGTACGCGCGCGGGGGGATTGCGACGCGCAGACGGGGTGATCGACGGAGGAGCTCCCGACCGTCCCGGCCACCCTCATTTCGGAGGAACAAAAGAGATGGACGCTGCCCGGGTCGGGATCATCACCTTCCCTGGTTCTCTGGACGACAAGGACGCCGCACGCGCCGTGCGGCTGGCCGGCGCAGAGCCGGTCGCCCTCTGGCACGGGGACCACGACCTGCAAGGGGTCGACGCGGTCGTGCTGCCAGGCGGGTTCTCCTACGGGGACTACCTGCGGGCCGGGGCTATCGCCCGGTTCGCACCGCTGATGACCGAACTGGTCGCCGCCGCCGGCGACGGCCTGCCGGTCCTCGGCATCTGCAACGGCTTCCAGGTGCTGTGCGAGTCGCACCTGCTGCCCGGCGCGCTGCTACCGAACGCCGGCCTGCACTTCGTGTGCCGCGACCAGCGGCTGCGGGTCGAGAACGCCGACACCGCCTGGACCAGCGAGTACAGCGAGGGCCAGGAGGTGGTGATCCCGGTGAAGAACCGGGACGGCCGCTACACCGCCGACCGGGAGACCCTGATCGAACTGGCCGACTCCGGCCGGATCGTCGCCCGGTACCTCGACCTGAACCCGAACGGCTCCCTCGACGACATCGCCGGAATCTGCAACGAGGCCGGCAACGTGGTCGGCCTCATGCCCCACCCGGAGCACGCCGTGGAGTCACTGACCGGCCCGTCCACCGACGGGCTCGGCTTCTTCAGTTCGATCGTCAACAGACTGGTCAGCGCATGAGCGAGCAACGGCCCCACGCCTCCGGACGAGCCACCCGGGACGAAGACGAACCTTCGATGGAGTGGCTCGGGGAGCTCAAGTCCGATGCCGACGACCCCGAGCTCCAGCCCGTCAACCCGGCGGTGACGCAGGGCTTCAAGGCGATCCTCGACGAGGACCTGCCCAACGTGAAGGCCGCCTCACCGCAGCCTTCGGCTCCGCCTGCGGTTCAGCCCGAGGCTCCGGCTGCGGTTCCGGCTGCCGAGCAGTCTTCCGGGCCTTTTACGGGGCCCATTCCGGTGCTGAACGGCGCGTCCGGCCAGGGCCTTGAGGGGCCTGAGGGCCTTGAAGGGCCGCAGCAGGAGTTCGCGCGCGCCCTGGAGGAGGAGCGCGCCGCCGGTGACCCGTCCACCACCGTAGTGGACCCGTCGCCGTCCGTGCCCGACGAACAGCCGCCGTGGAACACCGGCCCGCAGCCGTCCGTCGGCTCCGGCACCGGCCCGCAGCCCGCCGTCGGCACCGGCACGGGCCCGCAGCCCGCCGTGGGCACCGGCACCGGGCCGCAGCCGTCCGTCCACCCTGGGACGGGGTCGCAGCCCCTCATCGACCTGAACTCGGGCCCGCTCGGGCAGCACGGCCCCGGCGGCACCAGCCCGCAGCCCGCCGTCGGCCCGGGGACGGGTCCTCAGCCCGCCGTGGGCACCGGCCCGCTCCCCGCCGTCAACTTCGCCACGGGCCCGCAGCCGTCCATCGGCTCCGGGACAGGCCCGCAACCGTCCGTCGGCCCCGGAACAGGCCCGCAGCCGGCCGTGGGCACCGGCACCGGCCCGCAGCCGTCTGTCGGCCCCAGGACGGGCCCGCAGCCCGCCGTGGGTTCTGGGACGGGCCCGCAGCCCGCCATCGGGCCCGGAACCGGCCCGCAGCCGGCCGTCGGGCGTGGCACGGGCCCGCAGCCCGCCATCGGCCGGGGGACCGGGTCGCTGCCCGCCATCGGACGGGGCACCGGGGCGCTGCCCGCGATCGAGGCGTCCGCGCCGGTCGACCACGGTACGGACACGGTCGCCATCGCCGCCGCGTCCCCCGAGCGTCCGCAGCCGTTCGTCGAGCTGGGGATGAACGAGGAGGAGTACCAGCGCGTCCGCCACATCCTGGGACGCCGCCCCACGTCGTCCGAGCTGGCGATCTACTCCGTCATGTGGAGCGAGCACTGCTCCTACAAGAGCTCCAAGGTGCACCTGCGCCAGTTCGGCGAGAAGGCCCCCAAGACCGACAAGCTGCTAGTCGGCATGGGGGAGAACGCCGGTGTCGTGGACATCGGCCAGGGCTGGGCGGTCACCTTCAAGGTGGAGTCGCACAACCACCCCTCCTACGTTGAGCCGTACCAGGGTGCCGCTACCGGCGTCGGCGGAATCGTCCGCGACATCATGTCGATGGGGGCGCGCCCCATCGCCGTCATGGACTCGCTCCGCTTCGGCCCGGCCGATGCTCCCGACACCCAGCGCGTCCTCCCCGGAGTGGTCGCGGGCGTGGGCGGCTATGGCAACTCCCTAGGCCTGCCCAACATCGGCGGCGAAACGGTCTTCGACGCCTGCTACGAGCAGAACCCTCTCGTCAACGCCCTGTGCGTGGGCGTGATGAAGCACGAGGACATTCAGCGCGCCATCGCCCCCGGCCCCGGCAACCAGGTGATTTTGTTCGGCGCCCTCACCGGGCCGGACGGCATCGGCGGCGCGTCCGTCCTGGCGTCGGCGACCTTCGACGACGAGTCCCACCAGAAGCGGCCGTCGGTCCAGGTGGGCGACCCGTTCATGGAGAAGCTCCTCATCGAGTGCTGCCTGGAGCTGTTCAGCGAGGACCTCGTGGTCGGCATCCAGGACCTCGGCGCGGCCGGCGTGTCCTGCGCGACGACGGAGCTGGCCGCGGCCGGCACCGGCGGCATGCATGTCGACCTCGACACCGTCCCCCTGCGCGACCAGACGCTCCGCCCTGAGGAGATCCTCATGAGCGAGTCGCAGGAGCGCATGATGGCGGTGGTCTCGCCCGACAAGGTCGAGCGCTTCATGGAGATCTGCGCCCGCTGGGAGATCCCGGCCACCGTGATCGGGACGGTCACCGACACCCGCCGCCTCGTCATGACGTGGCGCGGCGAGACGATCGTCGACATCCCGCCGGTCACGGCCGCCGACGAGGGCCCGGTCTACAACCGTCCCCTGGAACCGCCCCAGGACCTCGGCACCCTCCAGTCGGACACGCCCGGCCGCCTGACCCGTCCGTCCAACGGCGACGAACTGCGCCGGACCGTCCTGTGGCTGGCCGGCTCCCCGAACCTCGCCAGCAAGACGTGGGTGACGTCCCAGTACGACCGCTATGTCTTGGGTAACACCGTCATGGCCATGCCCGAGAACGCCGGCGTGGTGCGCATCGACGACGAATCCGGCCTGGGCATCGCGCTCTCCCTCGACGGCAACGGCCGCTACACCCGCCTCGACCCGTACTCGGGCGCCCAGCTCGCCCTGTCCGAGGCGTTCCGCAACGTGGCCTCCACCGGCGCCCGGCCCCTGGCCGTCACCAACTGCCTCAACTTCGGCTCCCCGGAGGACCCGGGCGTCATGTGGCAGTTCGCGCGCGCGGTCGAGGGCCTGGCGGACGGCTGCCAGTACCTGGGCATCCCGGTCACCGGCGGCAACGTCAGCTTCTACAACCAGACCGGCACGACCCCGATCAACCCGACCCCGGTCATCGGCGTCCTCGGCGTCCACGACGACGTCCGCCGCCGGGTGAACATGTCACTGACCTCCGACGGAGCCACCCTCGCCCTGCTCGGCGAGACGCGCGAGGAGTTCGGCGGCTCCGAATGGGCGCACGTCGTCTACGGCCACCTGGGCGGCCTGCCCCCGCTGGTCGACCTCAAGGCCGAGACGGCACTCGCCTCGGTCCTGGTCGCCGCCATCCGCGACGGCCTGGTGACGGTCGCCCACGACCTGTCGGACGGCGGCCTGTCCCAAACGCTGGTCGAGTCGTGCCTGCGCGGCGGCCTGGGCGCCCGCATCACCCTCCAGGGAGATCCGTTCGTCGCGCTGTTCAGCGAATCGGTGGCCCGCGCCATGGTGGCGGTCCGTCCAGGCGCCGAGGCGCGCCTGGCGGCCCTGTGCGAATCCGCCGGCGTCCCGGTGTCCCAGCTAGGCGTGGCAGGCGGCGACACCCTCTCCGTCACGGGCCGCGGCCCCGAAGGCGACCAGCAGGAGCTGTTCAGCATCGGCCTCTCCGAACTACGCGAGGCCAACGAAAGAATGCTCCCCACCTACGCCGACTGACCCACAACACGTGAAAGGGCGTCCTCCCCCGGAGGGCGCCCTCTTGCGTATCGCCAGGGAGGAACCCGTGACCGAAGGCGACACGGGCGACCAACCCTGGGACCCCTTCGGAACGCTCCGCCGGGCAAGTCCGTCGTCTCCCGGCTCCCGGCCGCCCGCCACGGACTGACCGCCTACCAGTACGACTACCAGGACGCCCGCGGCCACAACGATCGCCGCATCGCCCGCCGCGTCCAGTACGGGGAACCGGCCGGCGGACCGGACCCGAAGAGACCTGGGTGAAAACCGACCCCGATCATCGGCTCACCGCGCCAGATGGCCGTCATGGTGCACCGGCGATGGCGAGAGGCCCCCACGGCGGCATGCCGAAACACCACAGGTCGCCACAGCCTGAAAGTTTCGAGCGAGAACCCAAAAAGTATCGAACCAGGGACGCCTGCCCGCCATCAAAGATCGTGTCACCCGATCAGAGAGAGGCGGGACGTGTTCAAGCGGATCTTGGCGAACATCTTCGCCTACGGACTGGTAGCGGGGACGTGGGCCGCGGCGGCATTGACTCTGCATGGCCGCCGGACGCGTGAAAAGAAACCTTCGCGGCTCGCCACACATGTGAGCACATCATTGGAACCGTCGAACCAAAGGGTTTTACATGAATTCCGACGACCTGTTCATCATCGCCATGCTGATCGGCAGCACCGTCTTCACCGGAGCAGTCGCCTACACGTGCACCGGCCGTGACCTCCGCGGCGGATACCGGATATCGGTAGCCCTGATCTGCGCCGTCCTAGTAGGCGCGACGTGCACATTCATCCCGTACCTTCCCGTACTCGCCTTTCTGGTCACGATGATGGCCTACCTCGTCATGCGCCGCCTGGTCAGCCCCGGCCGCGCCCTCGCCGCCGCCGCCGTCCTCCTCCTCGGCGGCCTCTCCTGCGCCGTACTGATCATGGCCGCCGCCCTGGAAACAATGTAACCCGAGGCGCGCCGAGCACACCCGCCGCAGCCGAGCGTACGCGCGAAGTTCGTGCGGCGGACATAACTCCTGTGGACGTCCTCACGGGGGCGGTATTGTCGACGCCCCGCATGAGTCCTTTGCGACAATCGGAGCCACGATGATTGCCAGAGTCTGGCGCGCAACCGCTACCGCCGAGGGGGCGGATGCTTACCGTGAGCACTTCACCGGCTCAGTGCTGCCAACGCTCCGTCGCCTCGACGGGCACCGAGGCGCATACCTGTTTCGCCGGGACGGGGATGGCCGGGTGGAGTTGGAGGTGATGACCCTGTGGGAGTCCGGCGAGGCCATCCGGGCCTTCGCTGGAACCGACATGGCAACGGCCGTGGTGGAGTCGGAAGCGCGAGCCGTGCTCTTGGACTATGACGAGACGGTCAGTCACCAGACGGTCGTGGTCGACACGGTCAACGACCCGGTCTAGGCCACGCTCCACCAGGCGATCACCGAACGATACGCGGTAATGCGCTACGGCTCTGGTCAGAGGTGGATGCGGTTAGAAGACCGAGTTCTGAAGCCCCAAGATCCCAACCTGCGGCGACGCCTCGCATCCTGGCATTGACCTGGGCTCCGTCCTCTTGGTGACTCTCGACGTCTCGTACATGATCGCGCCCCCATGTGCCCCCCATGTGCCCCCCATGTGCCCTCGGCGCTCGGGCATCCACTCGGCAGGGTGAATCAGTTCGATCACAACTAAGGTCGCGGGTTAGCTTCACCCCGAAGACCAGTAGGGCGAGTTGACTAGACTGGCTGAGCCATCCCGCGTGGCACCGTCGCATAGCGCGGTGTGACAAGGGCTTCACGTGGCGCAGGTGGCGACAGTAGGATCCGCTAATGGCTCCTATAAAGCGCTCGTCTACTGCGCCCCCAAGGCGGGTTCAGACACTACGAATCCTGCTCTTGGTCGCCCTGGGCACTGCAGTCCTGTGGGCTGTGCTCAGCTTTATAGCCACAGGCGATGATGGGGACTCCGCAGATACGAGCGCTTCGGCATCGGGAGTCTTGATTTTCACTGCCCTTGGTCCCCTCATCGCATCTTTCCTGGTCAAACCCGGCCGTCTCTATAGCGTGCGACTCTGCGGAATCCTGACGATCCTTGCCAGCTTGGGGGCAGCTTCCGGCGGCAACTTCGGTGGGCTCGTGGTGGGGTTGATTTCGCTCGCCGCGTACGGATTGACCTACACCCACGACGTCCGCGCATATCTAGCTCGTCGGTAGACGGCCCTGGTCTGGTAGGTCTCCGATCGGGACGACGGCAGACGGGAAGCTCAGGCGAACCTCAATTCTCGACGACCGTCACGGGCGCGCCCTGGGCTTCCCAGAGTCAGAGTGCCCCCGCCGGAGGCAAAGAAGACCTCGGCCACGTGCGATCAGAGGACGGGCGGCGGCGCGACCCGGTGACCGCCGGCACCTGGCGCACACAGGGCCGCGCAGCGGCCTGAGCGCCGCCGCCTCTTGAAGCTTGCCCTGACTCGTGCCGATGTTCCGGCGACTCGGGGCAACGGGTTTCACGCGGTGCGGCACCACTTCGCGAGTGTCTTGCTAGAGCGTGGCGTCGACATTCGGGCGCTCGCCGAGTTCCTCGGGCACGCTGACCCCGGGTTCACGCTCCGGACCTACACCCATCTCATGCCGTCCAGCCGGACCGGATGCGCAAGGCGATCGACGACGCGTGGGGAGCGATTTCCGGGGGCTAGTGCCCTGGATGTGTCCTCTTGGGAGAGCTTGTGAGGTGGGGGTCTGGTCAGAGGGGGCGCGGCTAGAAGACCGAGATGTGTACGTGGTCGTAGTGGTTGGCGGTTACGCCGCCTCGGTTTTCCATGGCGCGCCAGCCGGGGCTGCGGAGGTCGTAGATGCGCTGGCGCCAGATGATGTATTTGATGCCCAGGGCGCTGGCGTGGGCGATGGCGAACTCGGCGGTGGCGTCGCCCTTGGCCTTGGCGCTGCCGCTGGCCATGACGCCGCCGGTGGTCACCATGAAGTCGCAGGCGTGGCCGGTGCCGTGGTCCTGCGGGTCGCCGGTGAGCCGGACGCAGCCGATCGTGGGGAAGGGGCCCATCTCCAGGTCGACGGTGTTCTTGACCTTGAGCATGCGGGGCGTGACGCCGCCCAGGCCGACGCTCGGTGACTCCGGCTTGTACTTCTTGACCAGGGTCTGGATCTTCGCCTTGCGGCCCTTCAGGTCCTTGATCTCCTTGTTCAGCTCCGTCATCTTCTGCTGGGCCTGCTTGCGGGCCCGCTGCTGCTCGTCGACGAGCTTCTGGATCTGGGCGACCTTCGCGGCCTTGTTCTGGGCGAGGTGGCTGATCAGGGTGGCGTTGCTGAGCAGGTCGGACGGGTTGCCGTCGGCCAGGAAGGAGATGGTGGGGTCCTCGCCGTTCATCATGTACTGGTTCGCGGCGAGCTGGGCGACGAGGTTGCGGGCGTCCGCGAGGTCCTTCTGGAGGTCGTTGGACTTGCTGAGGGCCTTCTTGGCGGCGTACTCGGCGTCCTTCAGCTTGGCGAGGTCGCCGCCGTACTCCTTGTCGAGCTTCTCGATCTGGCGGTTCAGCTTCGCGAACTTGCTGCTGTCGCCGGGGTCCTGGGGGAGGGACGCGGGCGAGGCCGCCGAGGGGGTCGCGGTGCCGATCAGCGGCAGCGCGGCGGCGATGGCCATCAGAGCCGCGGCGGTGCGTCGTCCGCCCCGGCGGCGGTTCGAGGCCGGCCGACGGGTGGAGGCGGGGGTCTCCACGTGGTCTCCTCTCGTCACGGCCAAGGTCAATGAACGTTAAAGAACCGTCTGTGCCTCGCCAAGGGTAAACCCCCGGGATCGGTGAGGCGGCGGAAGCCCGGAAGCCGGGCCACCCTACGTTACGGGACGCACCCGCCCCCGCGTTCAACCGCGCGTGAGTTTGCCCCCGTAGCCGAGGCTCGTGCCGGGCCGGCTCCACGTGTACTGGAGCGTCCCGTCAGGCTGCCGGGTGATCTGGACGGTCCCGGACGTGCACGGCTTGCCGATCTCCAGGTTCATCTTCAGCGCGCTCTCCGTGCCCCTGGCGAGCCGCAGAGTGCCGTTGCACTTCTCCCTCGGGTACACGGCGCGTCCGGTCGTCCCGCCGGCCTCGAACGTGATCTGCACAGGGAAGGAGGCGTTGCGGTTGGTGTTGACGACCGTCCCGTTCCATGTCCCGGCGAACGAGGCCGGGATCGTCGTCACCGGACGGTTGTTCGACGAGTTGGTGCTGTCGGGTGGGCCGTTGTCGTCCGCCTTGAGCTGGGGCCAGAGCACGAGGGCGATGATGGCGATACCGACGCTGACACCGATGAAGAGCGAGAGCGCCAGCCCCAGGACGTGGTTGCTGGGGCGTCGCATCTTGGCGAGGGACGACAGCGGGGACGGGCGGTGCCCGCCGGTGTCGCGCCCGTGGCCGAGCCCCGGGATGATGTGGGGTTCGGTGCTGTTCGGGTGGTCTTCCAGGTCGACGGCGTCGAACTTGGCGGTCTGGTCGCTCGCGCCGCGTTCCCCACTGACGGCGTGGAAAGTCGCGGTCGCCTCGAAGGCGGATGGGTCGAGGTCGGCGGCCGGGGGCTCGGGCTCGGGTTCCGGACGTGAACGCCGGGAACGTGTGAGTTTCGCTAGCAGCGGCACGGATGCCGATGCCGCACCTGGTGGCGGCAGAGGCGGTGCAACCGGGGGCGGCGCCTGGGGT
>NZ_SMKY01000106.1 GCF_004349235.1 Actinomadura darangshiensis
CCGCGGCGGCCGCCCCGGTCGGACGTCGCGCCCGTGCTCTCCACGAAACCGGGCACCGACAGGACCTTCCGGTGGAAGTTGCCGGCGTGCAGCTCCTCGCCCCAGACCGCCTCGTACACCGCGCGCAGCTCGGGGATCGTGAACTCGCCGCCGCAGAAGGCCGTGGCCAGCGGGGTGTACTCCAGCTTTCCGCGCGCCCGCTCAAGCCCGTCCGACAGGATGCGTGCGTGGTCGAACGCCAGCCGGCGGGTCGTGCCGGGGCGCTGGTCGCCGGACTCGGTCAGGCCGAGCGCGTCCACCGGGATCCACGCCGCGTCGGCCGCGTCGCCGCCCGCCTCGGGGTCGGGCAGCTCCGGTGCGAACGCCAGGTAGGCGACGGAGATGATGCGCATCCGCGGGTCGCGGCCGGGCGAGCCGTAGGTGCCGAGCTGCTCAAGGTGGACCCGGCCGAGGACGCCGCCCTTGGCGCTGAGCCCGGTCTCCTCGGCCAGTTCCCGGACGGCCGCGTCGGGCAGGTCCTCGGCGTCGGTGCCCTGGAGCGGGCCGCCCGCCTGGACGAACCCGCCGGGCAGCGCCCACATCCCCTCGTACGGAGCGTTTCCTCGTTGGACGAGCAGAACGTGGAGGGCGCCGTCGCGGATGGTGAGCGCGACGACGTCGACCGTCACGGAGACCGGGTCGTAGTCGCGCGGGTCGTAGTTCGCGAGGAACTCGCTCTCGTCGCGCCTCGGATCCGGGGTCATCCGCCGTCCCTTCCATTGATCTCTGAGTGAGTAAGTCTCAGAGTGAGTTCATCTCGATATGAGAAGAACATAACCCGGATGGATCCCGCTGTCCAGTCCGTCGGCGGAGACGCGGCGAGGGCGCCGTCCCCGGGATGGGGGCGGCGCCCTCGATGTTCGGCGGAACTTCACAAAACGGAAGTCGCCTGGTGCGGTGTCAGCGGCGGTGCCGTCCGCCGTGCGGCGGCTCCTGGTGTTCGCCGCTCCAGTCGTCATCGCCACCGGACGACTCGTACGGCCCGGGCTGGTAGGGGTCGGGCGGATACCCGCCGGACTCGTAGCCCCCGGATGGGTAGCCGCCGGTTTCGTAGCCGCCGGACCCGTAGCCGCTCGATTCCTGCCCGCCGGACCCGTACCCGCCGGGATCCTGCCCGCCGGGGCCGTACCCGGCAGGCCCCTGGCCGCCGGGGGCGTACCTGCCGGGCTCTTGCCCGCCGGGGCCGTACCCGCCGGGCTCTTGGCTGCCGGGCCTGTATCCACCGGAGCCTTGCCCGCCGCGCCCGTGCCTGCCGGGCTCCTGCCCGCTGGACCCGTATCCGCCGGGTTCTTGCCCGGCAGGGCCGTAGCCGCCGGACGAGTACGGGTTCGGGACGCCCGGGTCGACCGCGTACGGGTCCTCCGCCGGAGGGGACGGGTAGGGGGCGCCGGCGAACTGGCCGCCCGGCTGGCGTCCTGTCGAGTAGCGGCCGGTCGGGTAGGGGCTCTCCGGGACGCCGGGGCGCCGTTCGCCCGGCCACGTCCCCGTTCCGTACTGGTCGGCCGGGTAGGCGTCGCCCGCGCCCGGCGGCGGGGCCATGCCGAGGACCGGGGCCACGCCGGGGGGTGGTGCGGGCGCCATCGGGGCGCCGACCGGGCGCTTGGCCGGCGGGGCGTCCAGCAGCAGCTTCATCTGGCTCTTGCGGCGCCCGTAGAGCAGGTAGATGACGAGCCCGACGACCATCCAGACCGCGAAGTATCCCCAGGTCTCGACGTTCAGGTTCAGCATCAGCCAGCCGACCGCGATGATCGTCACGAGGACGACGAGCGGTGCGGCGGGCATGCGGAACGGCCGGTGCAGGTCGGGCTGGGAGCGGCGCAGCGCCAGCACCGCGGCCGCGACGAACAGGAACGCGAACAGCGTCCCGATGACGACGAGCTGCTCCAGCGTGAGCACGTCGATCGTCTGCGACATCACGATGGCCGCGCCGCCGGCCAGGAGCGTGGCGCGGGACGGCACCTTGTAGCGGCTCATCGCGGCGAGCGGGCGGGGCAGCAGGCCGTCGCGGGAGATGGAGAACACCACCCGGGTCAGGCTGATCATCAGCACCAGGATGACGGTGGTCAGCGCCAGCATCGCCCCGATGTCGACGATCTTGCCCATCGCGCTCGCGCCGACCGAGTCGAACGCCGCGGCGAGCAGCAGCTTGTCCGAGTTGAGCTTGGCGATGCCGTCCATCCCGACCATGCCGACGAGCGCGGCGCCGACGGCCACGTACAGGACGATGGCGGCGAGCAGGGCGGTGAGGATGCCGCGCGGCACCTTGCGGGGGGCGTCGTCGGTCTCCTCCGAGGCCGTCGCGATCAGGTCGAACCCGATGTAGGCGAACGCGATCGCGGGCGCGGCGGCGAGCATGCCCCAGGCGCCGAACACGTGCGGGGTCCCGCCGCCGACCGCGCCGAGCACGGCGTCCAGCACCGTCTGGTCGCCCTTGGGCGCGGGCTGGGAGGGCGGCAGGAACGGGGTGAGGTTGCCGGGGTGGAAGAACTTCAGCCCGGTGGCGATGACGAGCCCGATCACGATGACCTTGGCCATCACCATGAACCACAGCGTCTTCAGGCTCATCCGGCTGCCGCTGGCGAGCATCAGGATGACCAGCAGCAGGATCCCGAGGGCGAACAGGTCGGGGCCCTTCTGCTGGCCGATCAGGTCGCCGAGCCAGCTCGGAATCGGCACGCCGAAGTCGTGCAGCGCCTGCGTCGCGTACAGCGACCAGACGCGGGCGAGCACGGAGGCGGCCAGCAGCAGCTCCATGAGCAGCGCCCAGCCGACGACCCACGCCCACACCTCGCCGAACGCGACGTAGCTGAAGGAGTAGGCGCTGCCCGCGACGGGGATGATCGAGGACAGCTCGGCGAACGCGAGCGCCGCCAGCACGCACACGCCGCCCGCGATGAGGAAGGAGACGAGCACGCCGGGGCCCGCGGTGGAGGACGCCTGCTCGCCGGCGATCTTGAAGATGCCGGAGCCGATCATGACGCCGAGGCCGAGCACGACGAGGTCGCGGGTCCGGTAGAGCACCCGGAGCCGGTGCCTGCCGCCGTACAGCCGGCCGGTCGCCTGCTCGACCGGCAGCCGGCGGAACATGTTGTTGCGCATGCGCATGTCCAAGGTCATAGGTGGTCCGTCCCCAGGCCTGAACCCGCGCCGCTGATCGCGAGGTACGGCTTGCCGAAGTCCCTAAGAATTCACCAGGTATGAGCATAATCGCAACGTTTTCGGCGTGATTGATGGTGTCTCGCACTTGTCGGAACCTGCCAAACCGCAGGTCGGCGACGTGCCGGAGCGGTCTCCTCACCCTCGGCACAGGGTCCACCGAATCACTTTCCACTGGACCGTTCCGATCGAATACGCCCCATTTCCAAGGGGGAAAGCGCTTTATGATCTTTCTCCCGGCGGGCCCGTCCGGGCCGCGGGCGCGTCCGGGGCCGGCCGGTGCGGACGCTGGCGCCGGGCGAAGATCGGTGGCACCGTAGGGGCCGCCGCGTTCGTCTGGAGGTCCGGTGTTCCGCTCCCCGTCGCCCTCGCAAGCGCCGTCCCCGCAGCCGCCGAAGCAGCCGCCGAGGCCGTCCCGGATCCGCCGCCGCACGGCCGCCGTCGCCGCGATCACGGTCGGCGCGTCGCTGCTCGTCCCGGCGGCCGCGGGCGCCTCGCCGGTCCCCGTGCCCGGACGGCCGAAGCCGCCGGTCAAGCAGCCGGTCGCGACGGGCTACGGCGGCGCGGTCTCCACCGTCGACCTGGACGCCAGCCGGACGGCCCTGGACGTCCTCAAGCGCGGCGGCAACGCCATGGACGCCGCCGTCGCGGCCGCCGCGACGCTCGGGGTCACCGAGCCGTACGTGTCGGCGATCGGCGGTGGCGGCTACATCACCTACTACGACGCCAGGACGCGCCGCGTCTACTCCCTCGACGGCCGCGAGTTCGCGCCGAAGGGAATGAAGCAGGACGCCTTCATCGACCCGGCGACCGGCAAGCCGCTCCCGTTCGACCAGGCGGTCACCAGCGGGCTCAGCGTCGGCGTGCCCGGCACGCTCGCGCAGTGGGACCTCGCGCTGCGCCGGTTCGGCTCCCGCGACCTCGGCGCCCTGCTGCGCCCGGCCATCAAGGTCGCCGACAAGGGCTTCGTCGTGGACAAGGAGTTCCACGACCAGACCGCGGTGAACGAGGAGCGCTTCCGCGACATCGTCCCGACCCGCGAGCTGTTCCTGCCCGGCGGGAAGGTGCCCGCCGTCGGCTCGGTGTTCCGCAACCCCGACCTCGCCGACACCTACCGGCAGCTGGCGAGGCGCGGCACGGACTGGTTCTACGAGGGCGGCCTCGGCAGGGAGATCGCCCGGACGGTCGCCAAGCCGCCGGTGGACCCGAAGGCGGCCCGCGACGTCCGCCCCGGCCTGATGGAGCGCGGCGACCTCGCCGCCTACAAGGCGGTGACGCGCAAGCCCACCCACGTCCCCTACCGCGGGACGGACGTGTACGGCATGCCGCCGTCGTCGTCCGGCGGGTCCACGGTGGGGGAGGCGCTCGACATCCTGGGCAACTTCCGCCTCGACCCGCGCGACCCCGTCACCGCGCTGCACTACTACCTGGAGGCGTCCAAGCTCGCCTACGCCGACCGCGGCCGGTACGTGGGCGACGCCGACAAGGTGGACGTGCCGCTGGACGAGCTGCTGTCCGCCGGCTTCGCCCGGGAGCGCGCCTGCCTGATCAAGCCGGACCAGGCCGCCACCGCGCCCGTCGCCCCCGGCTCGCCGGACGGGTCCTACGAGCCGTGCGTCCCGCCGGGCACCCAGACCAGGGCGCTGGCGTTCGAGGGCCCGCAGACCACCCACCTCAACGTCGCCGACAAGTGGGGGAACGTCGTCGCCTACACGCTGTCGATCGAGCAGTTCGGCGGCAGCGGCATCACCGTCCCCGGACGCGGGTTCCTGCTGAACAACGAGCTGACGGACTTCTCCTTCCAGCCGCCCGCGCCCGGCCAGGCGCCCGACCCGAACCTGCCCGGCCCGCACAAGCGCCCGCGCAGCAGCATGGCCCCGACGCTGGTGCTCAAGGACGGGCGCCCGACGCTCGCGGTCGGCACCCCCGGCGGATCGACGATCATCACGACCGTCCTGCAGATCCTGATGAACCGCCTCGACCTCGGCATGGACCTGCCCACGGCGCTGGACGCGCCGCGCGCGACGCAGCGCAACACCCCGCAGGTCTTCGCCGAGCAGGCGTTCATCGACACCTACGGCCGTGACCTGGCCGCACGCGGGCATCGCCTGGAGCTGTTCCCCGGCCCGCCGGCGGGCGTCATCGGCGCCGCGACGGGCTTGGAGCTCCTGCGGCCCGGGCTCGTCCAGGCGGTCGCGGAGCCGGCCCGGCGGGGCGGCGGCAGCGCGCTGGTCGTCCACCCGGCCCGTTCCGTTGTGGGGGGACGACCCCCCACACCCCCCGGAACGGCCCGTTAGCGCCGCCGTGCCGGGGGCGTGCGCGGACGGTGAGCGGGAAGGAGTCGTGCCATGGCCCACGCTTACGTGCAGGTGACGACCACGACCGATTCCCGCGCCGAGGCCGCCGAGCTGGCCCGGTCGGCGGTCGCCGAGCGGCTCGCCGCCTGCGCGCAGCTGGTGGGCCCCGTCGCGAGCACGTACTGGTGGGAGGGCGAGATCGAGTCGGCGGAGGAGTGGATGGTGCTGTTCAAGACCTCCGCCGACCGGTTCGACGAGCTGGCCTCCCTGATCATCGAGGGGCACTCCTACGACTCCCCGGAGATCATCGCGACGCCGGTGGTGGCGGGCAGCATGGACTACCTCGCCTGGATCACCGAGCAGACCGAGCCGGGGGAGCGCGACGAGGCGGTGGAGGACGACGAGCGGGATTGATCGTGTGACGCCGGCCGTGGCAGGGTAAGTCTCTGATTACCGGCCGGCGCGGTGTCCCCGGCCGCGGCGGCGGAAGGCGGTCGAACGTGCACGAGACGGGTGCGGAGCGCACGGACCACGGCCTGTTCGGGCCGGGCTCGGTGACCTGGGAGGTCATGGGGGAGCCGGTGCTGATCGTCGGCGGGATCAGGGCGCTGCTGCTGCAGTCGCTGCATCCGCGGACCATGTGGGGGACCGCGCAGAACTCCGAGCTCATGAACCCCTCCGCCGCCTGGGCGCGGCTCGGCCGGACCGTCGAGTTCGTCCGCGTCCGCACCTACGGGACGCACGAGGAGGTCGAGCGGGTGGGCCGCCGCGTCCGCCGGCTGCACTCCAAGCTGACCGGCCTCGACATGCGGACCGGCGAGACGTTCCCGATCGGCGACCCCGAGAACCTGCTGTGGGTCCACATGGGCGAGGTCGACTCGTACCTGGACGTGGCGCGCCGCGCCGGGGTGCCGCTGACCGCCCGGGACGCCGACGCGTTCGTGGACGAGCAGCGCCGCGCCGCCGCCGTCGTCGGCCTCGACCCGGCGGACGTGCCCGCCACCGTCCGGGAGATGGCCGACTACTACGCGGACATGCGGCGCCGGATCTGGGCGTGCCGGGAGGCGCGCGAGGGGCTGCGCCGCATGTTCAGCCCGGCCGTACCGCGACCGCTGCTGCCGCTGAAGCTCGCCGCGCCCGGCATCGGGATGCTGGTCGTTTCGACGCTGCCGCGCTGGGCGCGCCGCATGTACGGGCTGCCGGGGCTGCCGACGTCCGATCTGGCGGCCACGCTGACGCTGAAGGGCCTGTACCGGACCACGCACGCCGTCCCGGAGCGGTTCCGGTACTCGCCGGACGCCCGGCGGGCCAGGCGCCTCACGCGTGAGCGCGAGGCGGGCCTGGCCTCCTTCTCGATCGCCTCCTGACGCCTCAGCCCGCCGGAGGGGCGTCCACCGGCGCGTCGTTCTCGTGCGCCCCGTGGCGGGGGAGCAGCAGCGCCGGGAGGATCAGCACGGCGGTGAGGACCAGCGCGACCCAGAACGTGTGCCCGAACGCGTCCGCGAGCTTCGGCGCGATCTGCTCGCGGACCCGTTCCGGGATGCCGCCCACGCCGCCCTCGGCGCCGCCACCGCCGCCCGCCTGCGGGAGCCGGTCGCTGATCTGGCGGGACAGGATGACCGCCAGCAGCGCCGTGCCGACCGAGCCGCCGAGCTGGACGATGATGTTCAGGGTGCTGCTGGCCCGCGACACCATCGCCCGGGTCAGCGTCGTGAGCGCCGCCGACATCGTCGGCATCATGGTGCAGCCGAGCCCGAGGCCCCGCACGTAGAGGGCGGCGCCGAGCAGCCAGTAGGACGTGTCCGCGCCCACCATCGCGAACGGGATGGTGCCGAGCACCAGGATGACGATGCCGACCGGCACGATGCGCCCGGCGCCGAGCTTGTCGGTGATCACGCCGGCCAGCGGCATCGCGGTCGCGGCGCCGAGACCCTGCGGGGCGAGCAGCAGGCCGGCCGCGAACGCGCCCTCGCCGCGCGCGGTCTGGTAGTACAGCGGGATCAGCAGCATCGAGCCCATCAGCGCGATGCCGACGAAGAACACCGCGACGGCCGCGGTCGCGAACGTCCGGTCGGTGAACAGCCGCACGTCGATCAGCGAGCGTTCCCGCAGCCGCAGGCTGTGCAGCGCGAACAGCCCGACCAGGACCACGCCGCCGGCGAGCCACGCGATCGTGGCCGGCTCCCCGAACCCGCCGTTGCTGCTCGCCGTCGAGAGGCCGTAGATCAGCAGGACGAAGCCGGGCGGCAGCAGGATCAGCCCGCGCCAGTCCAGCCGCTGCGCCGTGTGCTCGCCGTGGTCGTGCGGCACCTTCCACCAGGCCAGCGCGAAGGCGAGCGCGCCGACCGGGAGGTTGACGAAGAAGATCCAGCGCCAGTCGACGTCCTCGACCAGCCAGCCGCCGAGCACCGGGCCGAGGACGGGCCCGAGCAGCATCGGCACGCCGACGATGCTCATGATGCGGCCCATCCGGCGCGGCCCGGCCGCCATCGTCAGGATGGCCATGCCGGTCGGCATCAGCATGCCGCCGCCGAGCCCCTGCACGACCCGGAAGAGGATCAGCGACTCGATGTTCCAGGCCGCGCCCGACAGGGCCGACCCGAGCACGAACAGCACGATGGACGTCATCCACACCCGGCGCCCGCCGAACCGGTCGACGGCCCAGCCGGTGAGCGGGATGACGGTGCCCATCGCGAGCATGTAGCCGGTGATGACCCACTGGATCGTCGACAGGTCCGTAGAGAAGTCGCGCCCGAGCGTCTCCAGCGCGACGTTGACGATCGTGGTGTCCAGGATCGCCATGACGGTCCCCGACACGATCACCAGGCCGAGCAGGATCGTGGCCCGGTCGAGCCGTTCCGACCCGCCGCCCGGGGCCGTGCCGCCCGGCGGTGCGGCCTTGGTGAGACTGCTTTCGGTGGACGGGCTTTCGGCCATGGTCGGCCCCCTTGCCTGAGCTCTCGGTTGCCCCGTGTCCCCGTCGGTCAAGGCCTGAAACGCCTTGAAGTTCAACATTTTGCAGTTCATCACGGAATATGTTGAACTTCAAGGTATGTCCGAGGATCGATATGCCGCCGGCTCGTCGGTCGACGCCGACCTTGAGCAGCTCGTCCAGCTCATGGGCCGCATGATCCGCGGAATCAAGGGCGCGCGCGGGGAGGAGGGGGACGCGGATGAGCTCATCCACCTGGTGAAGGCCGCCGGGCTCGGCCCCCGGCACGTGCCCGCGCTGATGCAGATCGTCCTGAACGGCCCGGTGCCCGTCGGCGTCCTCGCCCGCCACATGGCGCTCAACCCGGCCACCGTCAGCCAGCTGGTCGGGGAGCTGCAGCGCGGCGGGTTCGTCGAGCGGCACCCGGACGAGCGGGACCGCCGCCGCATGATCGTCAGCCTGCACGAGGAGCGCCGCGAGACGATCGAGCGGTGGGCGTGGGCGCGCCTGCGGCCGCTGCGGACGACGCTGGAGACGCTCGGCCCGCAGGAGCGCGCGCACTTCCTGCACGGCTGGCGGACCCTGGTCGAGACGCTGGAGCGCACCGGCGGGAACGGAGATTGCCCGGGTGGTGGGTGACGCGGGCCGGCGGGTCAGCCGCGGCGCATGAGCCGCCCGACGGCCGCCATCAGCTCGGTGGACATCGCCTCGCCCTTGCCCTCCTCGGCGCCCTCGGCCACGCAGTGCCGCACGTGCCCGTCCAGCAGGCCGAGCGCCACCTTGTCCAGGGCGGCCTGGACGGCGCTGATCTGGGTGAGGATGTCGATGCAGTAGCGGTCCTCGTCGACCATCCGGTCGATGCCGCGCACCTGCCCCTCGATCCGGGCGAGCCGTGACTGCAGCTGGTCCTTCGTGGCGGTGTACCCGCGGACGGGGGTCTCGCTCGTCGTCATCTCCGGCCTCACAATCCTTCGGGGGCGCGCGCCCGGGTACCCCTGGGGGACATCCCCCAACAGGTACCTTATGCGGTGCCGCCGCCTACGCCGGCGGGCTGTTCCAGACGGTGATCACCGGCCGCCCGTGCTCGGTGCCGAGCGCCGACAGCGTTCCCGTGCCGAGCGCGAAGAGGCGCCCCTGCGCGGCTGCCAGCCCGAGCCACCGCGCGGTCAGCACCCGGAGAAGGTGCCCGTGCGCGACGAGCACCACGTCGCCGTCGGCGAGGACCGGCCGCACCCGGGCGAGGACGGCGTCCGTCCGCTCGCCGACGTGCTCGACGGTCTCGCCCGGATGGTCGGCGTCGCCGGGGATCACCCCGTCGTCCCACAGGAACCAGCCGGGACGCTCCTCGCGGATCGCGTCCGTGGTGACGCCCTCGTAGCCGCCGTAGTCCCACTCCCACAGGTCCGGGTCGGTCTCGTCGACCCGGAGGCCGGCGAGCTCCGCCGTCCGCCGCGCCCGCTCCGCCGGGCTCGCCAGCGTGCGGCCGATCCGCCGCCCGTCCAGCGCCCCGCGCAGCCCGCGCGCCTGCTCCTCGCCCCGTCCGGTCAGCGGAAGATCGGTACGCCCGGTGTGCCGCCGCGCCCGGCTCCACGCGGTCTCACCGTGCCGCACCAAGATCAGTTCCCCCACGCCCCCCACTCTAGAGGGACGCCGCTAGTCGAGGATCGAGGTGAGGGGGGTGTGGGGGAGGGCGTGGGCCTCGGCCACGTGGTCATAGACGAGGGTTCCGGCGTGGGTGTTGAGGCCGCGGGCCAGGGCCGCGTTGGCGTGCAGGGCCTTGCGCCAGCCTTTGTCGGCGATCTGGACGGCGTAGGGGAGCGTGACGCCGGTCAGGGCGTAGGTGGAGGTGTTGGGGACGGAACCGGGCATGTTGGCCACGCAGTAGAACGTCGAGCCGTGCACCTTGTAGGTCGGGTCGTCGTGCGTGGTGGGACGGGAGTCCTCGAAGCAGCCGCCCTGGTCGATCGCGATGTCCACGAGGACGGAGCCGGCCTTCATCCCCGCGACGAGGTCGCTGGAGATCAGCTTCGGGGCGCGGGCGCCGGGGATGAGGACGGCGCCGATGACGAGGTCGGCGGCGCGGGCCTCCTGCTCGACCGTGTAGGCGCTGGACACGAGGGTGCGCAGGCGGCCCTGGTAGATGGCGTCGATGTGGCGGAGCCGGTCGACGTCGACGTCCAGGACGGTCACGTCCGCGCCCATGCCGACGGCGATCTGGGCGGCGTTGAGGCCGGAGACGCCGCCGCCGATGACGACGACCTTCGCGGGGGCCACGCCGGGGACGCCGCCCGGCAGGACGCCGCGGCCGCCGTTGAACGACATCAGGTTGTAGGCGCCGACCTGCGGGGCGAGCCGCCCGGCGACCTCCGACATCGGGGCGAGCAGCGGCAGCGAGCGGTCGGGGAGCTGGACGGTCTCGTAGGCGATCGCGGTGACGCCCGCGGCCAGCAGCGCGTCGGTGCACTCCCGGGACGCGGCGAGGTGCAGGTAGGTGAACAGGACCTGCCCGGCGCGCATCCGGTGGTACTCGGGCGCGACGGGCTCCTTCACCTTCAGGATCAGCTCGCCCTCGGCCCAGACCTCGTCCGGGCCGTCCAGGATCTTGGCGCCCGCGGCGGCGTAGTCGTCGTCCGGGATCGCCGAGCCGAGCCCGGCGCCCCGCTCGACGAACACCTCGTGGCCGTGCCGGGTGAGCTCGTGCGCGCCCGCCGGGGTGATGGCCACCCGGTACTCGTGGTTCTTGATCTCTCGCGGGACGCCGATCTTCACCGGGAGCTCCTTCGTCAGCGCTGACCAGGACGTACGCCTCCAGCGTGCGGGGCGGAGAAACCCTCCGGCTATGCGCAGTGTGTCAATTCATCGGCCCTTCCGGCGACACTGTGTAAGACGTGCCTGCTAGGAGGCGCGGGCCGTCCGGCGGGCCGCGCGCGTTGGAGCGATCCCATCTCAGGCGAGGGTGGGCGGCAGCCACTCGTCGGCGATCGCGACCGTCAGCTGCTCCAGCAGCGGCCCGGCGCGGCGGACGCGGCGCTCGTCGTCGGGCTCGATGTCGGCCAGCGCGTACGCGGCCTGGATCCGCGCCTTGCGCAGCTGCTCGCCGGTGAGCCCGCGGCGGCCGGCCACGGCGACGACGGGCGCGCCCGCGCGGGCGGCGGCGCGGGCCACGCCGATCGGCGCGCTGCCGCGCAGCGACCGGGTGTCGAGGGTGCCCTCGCCGGTGACGACCAGCCGCGCGCCGCGCGCCTTCTCGGCCAGGCCCAGCAGGTCGAGCATCAGCGTGGTGCCCGGCTCGATGGTGGCGCCGAGGAAGGTCAGCGCGGCGAACGCGACGCCGCCGGACGTGCCCGCGCCGGGCAGGTCGCGGGCCGCCCTGCGGGCCGCCGCCTCCGCCAGGTCGGCCCAGCGGCGCAGGCCCGCGTCCAGCAGCCGGATCTCGTCGCGGTTCGCGCCGCGGCGCGGGCCGTCCACGGCGGCGGCGCCGGTGCGGCCGAGCAGCGGGCCGGCGGAGTCGCCCGCCACCACCACCTCGATGCCCGACATGTCCGGCAGGCCGCGCAGGTCGAGGGCGTGCAGGGACCGCAGGGCCGCACCACCGGGCGGCAGGTCCTTGCCGAGCGCGTCCAGCAGCCGGCCGCCGAGCCCCTGCACCAGACCCGCGCCGCCGTCGGTGCAGGCGCCGCCGCCGAGGCCGAGGACGATGCGCCGCGCGCCGAGCCGGACCGCGTGGGCGAGCACCTGCCCCGTCCCGAGGCTGGAGGCGACGAGCGGGCGCGGCGTGCCGCCCGGGAGCAGGCGCAGCCCGGACGCCTCCGCCAGCTCGACCACCGCGCGGTGCCCGTTCAGCGCCAGCCGCGCGGTGACCGGGCGGCCCGTCGGCCCGCACACCTCGACCTCGACCCCCCGCCAGCCCGCCGCCACGGCGGCCTCGACGGTGCCGTCGCCGCCGTCGGCCACGGGCAGCTCCACCAGCGGGACGCCGGGCCGCGCGCGCCGCAGCCCGGCCGCGAGATGCCGGGCCGCCCGCGCCGCGGTCAGCGATCCCGGGAACCTGTCAGGCGCCAGCAGGACGTGACCTGGCGGAGACGGGTGGGAGGGAGAGTCCGCGGACACCACAGCCACGCCTTTCACACCGGGGGGTAAGGCCCTACCTTCTGCTTACGCCATGACGGCACTATTTGACACCCGCAAGCGCGTCCGAGACTTTCAAATGGGCGGGAGAGTCGCGCCGCGCGGCGGCTAGCGCACGTCCAGCCACATCTCGATCGGGTTGATCGCGAAGAAGACCAGGAACAGGACCACCACCGGCCACAGCCAGATCGAGACCTCCCTCAGCCGGCCGCGGGCGAGCTTGATGAGCGCGAAGCTCACCATCCCGCCGCCGATCCCGATGGTGATCGAGAAGGTGAACGGCATCAGCACGATGGTGAGGAACGCCGGGATCGTGATGTCGAGGTCGTCCCAGTCCACCTTGGCGACCTGCGTCATCATCAGCGCGCCGACGACCACCAGGGCGGGCGCGGCGGCCTGCGCCGGGACGGTCGCCGCGAGCGGGGTGAGGAACAGCGTCACCGCGAACAGCGCGCCGGTGGCCATGTTGGCGAGGCCCGTCCGGGCGCCCTCGCCGACGCCGGCGGCCGACTCGACGAACACCGTGTTGGCGGACGAGCTGGTGATGCCGCCGAACGCGGCGGACACGCCGTCCACCGACAGGATCCGGCCGAGCCGCGGCACCTCGCCCTTCTCGCTCACCAGGCCGGCCTCGTCGCTGATGCCGAGGATCGTGCCCATCGCGTCGAAGAACCCCGACAGCACCAGGGTGAACAGCACGACCAGCGCCGTGATGGCCCCGGCCTCGCCGAAGCCGCCGAACAGGTCGATCTCCCCGAACAGCCCGAAGTCGGGGGCGGCGAACAGCTTGTCGGGCATGTCCGGGGCGACCACGCCCCAGCCGCCCTCCTTGATGGACGTGTTCTCCTGGATCACCACGGCGCCGATCGTCCCGGCGATGATGCTGATCAGGATCGCGCCCGGCACCCGCCGGACGTACAGGACGATCATCAGCAGCAGGGTCAGCGCGAACACCAGCGTCGGCCAGGTCTCCAGGTGGCCGCCGGTGCCGAGGGCCAGCGGCGGGCTCGTGGCGCTGGAGCTGACGAACCCCGCGTCGTAGAACCCCACCAGCGCGATGAACAGGCCGATGCCGACCGCGATCGCGTGCTTGAGCGCCAGCGGGATCGAGTTCATGATCCGCTCGCGCACGCCGGTGAGCGCCAGCAGCACGATGACCACGCCCTCGATCACCACCAGGCCCATCGCCTGCGGCCAGGTCATCACCGGCGCGGCCTGGAACGCCACGACCGCGTTGATGCCGAGCCCGGCGGCGAGCGCGAGCGGCGCGTTGCCGACGAAGCCCATGATGACCGTGGTGACCGCGGCCGACAGCGCCGTCATCGTGGTCAGCTGCGGGATCGACAGGCTCGCCCCGGTGACGTCCTTCGCCCCGCCGAGGATGATCGGGTTCAGCAGGATGATGTAGGCCATCGCGAAGAACGTGGTGACGCCGCCGCGCAGCTCGCGCGGCACGGTCGTGCCGCGCCCGGTGAGGTCGAACAGCCGCTCCAGCGGCCCGCGCCCGCCGGCCGGCGGTGAATCGTCGGTCTTCGCGGTACTGGTCTTGGACATGACGGGCGCTCCGCTTTCCGCAGCGTGATCTCGAAATGGGCGAGCACAGGTTAGCTGCCCGGCGTCCCTGCGTCCCGAACCGTCCGTCCCGAACCGGCTCGGCCCCGGCGGCGGTGCCGCGACGTGATTCCCGCCCTTCGCAGCGTGACGGCGGCGATCCGTCCGCTATAGCCTGCCCTGGTGCGAATGCGAGATCCGGCCGACATGGCGACCCTGGACTCCTACGCGCGCCTGCTCGCCTCGGTTCCGGAGCGGACGCGCTCGTCGTTCCGCGCCCGGATGCTCGGCCCGCTGGAGGCGTACGACAGCAGCAGGCAGGCCGATCTCGTGCACACTCTCGAGGTCTTCCTGTCCTGCTCGGGGTCCTGGAGCCGCAGCGCGACACGGCTGCACGTCCATGTGAACACGCTTCGGTACCGAATCCGGCGAATCGAGGACCTGACCGGCCGGGATCTCGGCACACTTGAGGATCGAGTCGACTTCTTCCTCGCCCTGCGCGCGACGCGCCCGGCGAGCACCTTGTAGGCGGTGGCAAGCATGGATCGGGAGACACTGGGGCAGCGCATCCGCGCCCTGCGGATCAGGCAGGGCGTGAGCCAGGCCCAGCTCGCCTTCCCCGAGCTGTCCGACAGCTACATCTCGCTGATCGAGAGCGACAAGCGGGTTCCGGCGCCGAGCGTCGTCGAGCTGCTGGCGGCCAAGCTGAACTGCTCGGCGACCTACCTGGTCAGCGGCGTCAGCGAGGACGTCGTGGACGAGCTGCGCGTCACCCTCGACTACGCCGAGATCGCGCTCAGCAACGGCGCGGCGACCGAGGCGCGGGCGCGGTTCGCCGAGGTGCTCGCCAGCGCCGACGCGGTGGCGCTGCCGGAGATGCTGCACCAGGCCCGCTGGGGCCACGCTCTCGCGCTGGAGGCCGCCGGCGAGCTGGAGGAGGCCATCGCCGGGCTGACGGCGCTGACCGAGGAGGCCTCCGCCGAGGCCGACCTCGACCACTGGGCGAAGGTCCACGTCGCGCTGAGCCGCTGCCTGCGCGAGCGCGGCGACCTCAGCGCCGGCGTGGAGGCGGCCGAGGGCGCGCTGCGGCACCTCATCGCGACCGGCGCCGACTCCACCGACGCCGCCGTGCACCTCGGCGCGGCGCTGCTGTCGGCGTTCATCGAGCGCGGCGACCTCGTCCGGGCGCGGCAGCTCGCCGCCCAGCTCGTCGAGCGGGCCGAGCGGATCGGCAGCCCGCGCGCCCGGATGGTCGCCTACTGGGAGGCCGCCTACGTCGCCGAGATCCGCGGCGAGTACGAGGAGGGCGTCGGGCTCGCCGAGCGGGCGCTGATGCTCGCCGGCGACGGCGAGGACCCCCGCAACCTCAACCGGCTCCGCGTCATCTACGCCGGGCTGCTGCTGCGCGCCCGGCCCGACCAGGCGGCCCGCGCCCGCGAGCTGCTCGCCCGGGTGCGCGGCGAGATCACCGCCAGCTCGTCCGGGGAGATCGACGTCGCCTGGTGCCTGACGGAGCTGGCCCGCGCCGAGACGGCGCTCGGCCGTCCCGGCGAGGCGGTGGCGCTCGCCGAGGAGGCCCTGGACCTGCTGGGAAACGCCCCGCGCCGGGCGACCGCCGGGGCGCTGACCGTGCTCGGCGAGGCGTCGGTGCGGCTCGGCCGCCGCGACCGGGCCGTCGAGGTGCTGACCCGGGCCGCGACCTGCCTGGAGGAGATGGAGTCCTCCCGGGAGGCCGCGCAGGCGTGGTTCGACCTCGCCGAGGTGCTGGGCGAGGCCGGCACCGCCGAGGAGCCCCGCATGGCCGCCTACCGCCGCGCTCTGACCTGCGTCGG
The DNA here is from genome assembly GCF_004349235.1 of Actinomadura darangshiensis. Taxonomy (GTDB): domain Bacteria; phylum Actinomycetota; class Actinomycetes; order Streptosporangiales; family Streptosporangiaceae; genus Spirillospora; species Spirillospora darangshiensis. Next base: position 15,936 of record NZ_SMKY01000106.1, read on the forward strand.
AGTGTGACCGAACCATCCCCGGGGCCGCCGCGTCCATGAATAAGGCGGCGGTTGTCTGAGGTGGGGGAGTTGTCTTGTTCGGTGTCGTCCGGCCATGCCGGCATGTCCTGTGCGGGTCCTTGTTCGAGGACTGGATGGCCCACCTGTGCGGGCTCTGCCTGACGCTGCGGAAGGAGCACGGCCAGGCCGCGCGGCTCGTCACCAACTACGACGGGCTGCTGGTGTCGGTCCTGGTGGAGGCGCAGGCGCCGGAGCTGTCGCCGCGCCGCAAGGCCGGGCCGTGCGCGCTGCGCGGGATGAAGACCGCCGAGGTCGTCACCGCGCAGGCGCAGGGCGCCCGGCTGGCCGCGGCGGCGTCGCTGCTGCTCGCCGCGGGCAAGACCCGCGACCACGTGGCGGACGGCGACGGCCCGTACTCGCGCCGCCTCGTCGCCGCCGCGGCGGGCCGGATGGCCGGCCGGTGGGACGCGGCGGGGGCCCGCACGGGCACCGCCGTCGGCTTCGATCCGTCGGTGCTGCGCGAGGCCGTCGCCCGGCAGACCGTCCTGGAGGCGGCGCCCGGCCTCGGCCTGCTCGACCTGACCGAGCCCACCGAGACGGCGGTCGCGGCCGTGTTCGCGCACACGTCCGTCCTCGCGGGCAAGGAGGGCAACGCCGAGACGCTCGCCGAGGCGGGCCGGTTCTTCGGCCGCCTCGCCCACCTCGCCGACGCCGTCGAGGACCTCGCGGACGACACAGCGACCGGCGCCTTCAACCCGCTCACCGCAACCGGCACCGATCTCGCCGGGGCCCGCCGGCACGCCGACGACGCGCTGCACGGCCTCCGGCTCGCCCTCGCCGACCTGGAGCTGGAAAGGCCGCGCCTGGTCCGGGCCTTGCTCGACCGCGAGGTGGGCCGCTCGGTCGACCGCGTCTTCGCCGCCCCCGAGAGCCTGGCCGGCCACGGCCCCCGCCCGCCGCGTCCGGGATGGCCGATCCCGTGCTTCACCGGGGCGCTCGTCTGCGCGACCTGCGGCGTCTTCCAGCCCGAGTGGAGCGAGCACAGCGAGGGCTCGTGCCGGGACCGCTGCTGGTGCTCGCGGCACCGCGGCGGCAACTGCTGCGACTGCGGTGACTGCTGCGATTGCGACTGCTGCGACTGTGACTGCTGCTGCTGCGGGTGCGACTGACCGGCGCCCTCTTCTTGTGGAATGCGGTGCCGGGAAACCCGGGGCGCGGCATCGCGGGGGGCTAAGTAGGGTTAGGTGAAGCCCTCAGCAGCACTAGAGAACCCGGCATCCATGAACCTCCTCAAGCCCCGCCGGTACGCGCGCCGCCTCGGTGCCGTCGCCGCCCTCGTCCTCGCCCTCGGCGCCGTGACCGCGACCCCCGCGCTGGCGCACCCCCAGCTGGTGCGCAGCACGCCCGCCAAGGGCCAGTCGATGCCGGGGATCATCCAGGTCACGCTGGAGTTCAGCGACAAGATCAGGATGGCGCAGGTGGTCGTCAAGGACGACCAGGGGACGGCGTGGCAGTCGGGCCCGGCCGAAGGCACCGGGAAGACGGTGACGCAGCGGCTGAGGGAGCCGCTGCCCGCCGGGACGTACACGGCGGCCTACCGGGTCGTCGGCACGGACGGGCACCCGATCGAGAGCGACGACCTGACGTTCACCTCGGCCGGGGGCGCCGCCGAGCCGCCCGCGCCGGCCGATGCCGGCGCCGGCGCCGCCGCCGCGGAGGAGACGGGTGCCCCCGCGGGCCAGGAGCAGGGGGACTCCGGCTCCGGCGCGGTCCTGTGGATCGTGATCGTCGCCGGCCTGGCCATCGGCATCGGCATCGGGCTCGTCATCGTGTTCCGCGCCAAGCGGCAGGCGACCGGCGGTGAGTAGCGGCGCCCGGAACGCCTGCGCGGCCGGGGTCGCCGCCCTGGCCGCGTCCGCCGCCGTCCTCGTGGCCGGGCTGGTCCTCGGCGGCTCGGTCACCGAGAAGGTCATCCCCGGCCTCGGCGACGCCGGCGCCCTCACCCGCTGGGGGCTGCCCTTCTCCCGGACGGCGATGGACCTGCTGTCCGCGCTGACCGTCGGCGCCCTGCTGGCCGCCGCCGCGTTCCTGCCCGTCGAGGGCGGGCGCGGGGCCGCGCGGCTGTCCAAGGACGCCGTCGGGTACCTGCACGCGGCGTCCTGGATCGCCGCCGCCTGGGCCGCCGCCGCGGCGGCCACCCTCGTGTTCACCGTCGCGGACGTCCTCGGCCAGCCCGCCGGGGAGGTCCTCACCGGCAGCGAGCTGAGCAGCTACGTCGGCTCGCTGCCGCAGGGCACCGCCCTCATGATCGTGGTGCTGCTCGCCGTCGTCGTCGCGCTGCTCGCCCGCACCACCACGACGCCCGCCGCCGCGTTCGGGCTGCTCGCCATGGCCGGGATCGCGCTGCTGCCCGCGCCGCTGACCGGGCACTCGGCCTCGGCCGCCAACCACTCCACCGCGGTGACCGGCGTCGCCCTGCACGTGGCCGCGGTCGCCCCCTGGGTCGGCGGGCTCGCCATCGTCTGCGTCCACGCCCTGCTGCGCCGCGACCGGCTGCCGGTCATGGCCGAGCGGTTCAGCCGGATGGCCCTGTGGTGCTACCTCACCGTCGGCGTCAGCGGCCTGGTGAACGTCATCGCCCGGCTGCCCGACCCGGTGGAGCTGGTCGAGACGAACTACGGGCGGCTCGCCCTCGGCAAGATCATCGCGTTCGGCGTGCTCGGCTGGTTCGGCCTCTGGCACCGGAACCGGACGCTGCCCGCGCTGGACGCCGGCAAGCCCCGCGCGTTCGCCCGGTTCGCCTCCGTCGAGGCCGCCGTCATGGCCGCCACCATGGGCCTCGCCGTCGCGCTGGCCCGCACCGCGCCGCCCGCGCCCACCGCCCCGGAGTCGGCGATCAAGTCGCTGCTCGGCTACGACATGCCCGCCGAGGTCACCCCGCTGCGGCTGCTGACCCTGTGGCAGTTCGACCTGTTCTTCGCCGCCCTCATCGCCGTCCTCGGCGGCCTCTACCTCGCCGCGGTCGTCCGGCTGCGGCGGCGCGGCGACTCCTGGCCGGCGGGACGCACCGCGTCCTGGCTCCTCGGGCTCGTGACGATCCTGGCCGTCACCCAGACCGGCGTCGCGAAGTACGCGCCGATCCTGTTCAGCGTGCACATGGCGCAGCACATGGTGCTGAACATGCTGACGCCGATCTTCCTGGTCGTCGGCGCCCCGGTGACGCTCGCGCTGCGCGCGCTGAAGCCCGCCCGCGCGCGCGGCGACCGCGGCCCGCGCGAGTGGCTGACCGCCATGCTGCACAGCAGGTACCTCGCGGTCATCGCGCATCCTGCGGTCGCGACGGTCATCTTCGTGGCGAGCACGTTCGCGCTGTACTTCACGCCGCTGTTCGAGTCCGCGATGCGCAACCACCTCGGGCACATCGCGATGATGGTGCACTTCCTGGCCAGCGGGTCGCTGTTCTTCTGGGTGCTGCTCGGCGTCGACCCGGCGCCGAAGAAGCTGCCCTACCCCGGACGGCTCCTGCTCCTGTTCGTCACGATGCCGTTCCACGCGTTCTTCGGCATCGCCCTGATGAACATGAGCCAGGCCCTCGCGCGCGGCTGGTACGCCTCGGTCGACCCGCCGTGGGGCACCACGATCCTGCACGACCAGCACACCGGCGGCGCGATCGCCTGGGCCTTCGGCGAGGTGCCGACGTTCATCGTCCTGATCGTCCTGGCGTTCCAGTGGTACATGCACGACCAGCGGCAGGCGCGCCGCCTGGACCGCAAGGCCGACCGGGCCGCGAAGCCCGGCGGGCGCGCCGAGGACGACGAGCTGGCCGCCTACAACGCCCGCCTCGCCAAACTGGCCGAACGGGACAAGGCGGCCGGGGAGCAGGGACGGCCCTGAGCGGGCTCTCCCTCGCGCGGGGGAGTGGCCCGGGCGCTTCGTCTGCCAGGATCGATGCGTGCTCCGTGTGCTCCGGCCGCTGATCGAGCGGACGACCTGGCAGCGCTGGTCCCACCTCGTCGTGGGCGGCGCGCTGCTGATGCCGTACTGGTTCCTCGCGATCAGCATGATCCCGCTGCTGCCGCTGGGCGACGGCGTCGTCAAGGCCGTGCTGATGCTGGTGTTCATGCCGGCGGCGGCCACGTTCGTCACCGGGCTCGTGCCGACGGTGCGGCTGCTGGAGAGCTCCCTCGCCAAGGAGCTGCTCAAGGGCCTGGCTGCGGAGCTGGTCCCCGGGTCGGCGCACTCGTGGGAGAGCCGGAGCCGGGCCGCCGCGTGGTTCTCGCTGCACCTCGGCGTCGGCGTGGTGATCAGTGGGCTCAGCCTCGCGGTACCGCCGTTCGCGGTCGTGATGGTCCTGGCGCCCGCCGTCACCTGGGACAACCGGTTCCTGGACTCCTGGGGCTGGGAGGGCAGCTGGCACCAGTGGCCCGCGCCGCCGGTCGGGCTGGCGTCGCTCGCGGTGCTGCTCGCGCTGATCGTCGGGGCCGGCGAGCTGCTGTCCCGGCTGGCGCCCTGGTTCCTCGGCCCGTCGGCCGCCGAGCGGCTCGCCGAGATGGAGTCCCGGGCCGTCAAGCTCGCCGAGCGCAACCGGCTGGCCAGGGAGCTGCACGACTCGGTCGGGCACGCGCTGAGCGTGGTGACGCTGCAGGCCGGGGCGGCCGGACGCGTCCTCGACAGCGACCCGGAGTTCGCCCGTGAGGCCCTCGGCGCGATCGAGGAGTCGGCCCGCGCCGCGCTGGAGGACCTCGACCATGTGCTGGGGCTGCTGCGCGAGGACCCGTCCCGTCCGGCGCCGCAGGCCACGCTGAAGGACCTCGGCCGGCTGCTGGAGCAGACGCGGATCGCCGGGGTGACCCTGGACGCGGAGGTGGACCCCGAGGTCGAGCACGTCCCGGCCGCGGTGTCGCGGGAGGCGTACCGGATCGTCCAGGAGGGGCTGACGAACGCGCTGCGGCACGCCGGGAAGGTCCCGGTGCGGCTGCGGCTCGGCACCGACGGGGAGCGGCTGGAGGTCGAGATGAGCAACCCGCTCGGCGCGCAGTCGGGCGCCGGCGCCGACCACGGCGGCGGCCGCGGGCTCGGCGGCGTCCGCGAGCGCGTCACCGTGCTGCGCGGCGAGATGACCGCCGGCGCCGACGGGGAGTGCTGGCGCTTCCACGTCTCGCTGCCGCTAAGGTCCGGAACATGACGATCAAGGTTCTGCTGGTCGACGACGAGCGGCTGATCCGGGCGGGCCTCGCCGCCATCATCAACGCCGAGGACGACCTGGCCGTCGTCGGCGAGGCGGAGGACGGCTCGCAGGTGCCGGACGCGGTGAAGCGGCTGCGCCCGGACGTGGTCCTGATGGACGTGCGGATGCCGCGGCTGGACGGCATCCAGGCGACCCGCCACATCCTGGACACGGTGCCGGAGCCGCCGCGGATCATCGTCGTCACCACGTTCGAGAACGACGAGTACGTCTACGACGCGCTGAAGGCGGGCGCGAACGGGTTCCTGCTGAAGCGGACGCGGCCGGAGGAGATCCTGCAGGCGGTCCGGATGGTGGCGCACGGCGACAGCCTGCTGTTCCCGGCCGCGATCCGGGAGCTGGCCGCCCAGCACGGGACGTCCGGTGGCGGGCAGGCCGGGGCGCGCTGGCACGCACAGCTCACCGAGCGCGAGGGCGACGTGCTGGGGCTGATGGCCAAGGGCCGGTCGAACGCCGAGATCGCCCAGGAGCTGTTCGTCAGCCCGCAGACGGTGAAGACCCACGTCGGGAACATCCTCGCCAAGCTCCAGGCCCGCGACCGCACCCAAGCGGTGATCTTCGCCTACGAGACGGGCTTCATCACTCCCGGCTGAGATGGCGTGCTTATTGCAGTGCCCTCCTCCTTCGGGCCTGGCGGCCCTCCATCGTCGGGCACTGCGTGCGATCGCTGCATCGCTCCGGCTCGCCCTGGGGCTCGCTGCGCGATCAGGTTTCTCGCAAGCTCGAAACCTGCCTTCGGACGCGATCGCAACGTCCGAGGTGGTTGCGTGGCTGAGCCGATGGCTGAGGTGGGTGCCGGACGCCGGGTTCTGGAACGCGCATCTGCTCGCCCGCGAGATCGCCACCGCCGACCGGCGGGCGGCTGGAGCTGGGCCTCGGCGCCAGGGCACATGAAGTGGGAGTTCGACGCGGCGGGAATCCCCTGCGAGCTTGTCCGGTGCCCGCGCGGAGCGGATGACGGGGCTGATCGATGAGATCGGCCGGATCTTCGGCGAGGACGGCTACGAGCAGCACAAGCCGGTCGCCGACTCCTTCGGGCTCGCCGAGATGGCGCCCGTCCAGCGCACCGGTTTCGGCGGGTCGGGGCCGCCGCTGCTCGTCGGCGGCACGGGCGACACCGTCCTGCGGACCGCCGCCCGGCACGCCGGCATCGTCGGTATCGCGGAGACGTACCAGGTCAAGGGAACCGCCCGGGCCGTTCTGGCTGTTGGGACGTGGGGCGCCCTGCCGTACGGTTGAGCTGACGCTCGTGTTGCCCGGGAAGACCCGCACCGAGGTCTCGCAAGTTTCCGGCCCGTCGGTATCGCCTGAGCTGCCAGTCTGACCGTCTACAAATCTAGGCGCAGCGATCGCCGCAGTGCCCGACGATGGAGGGCCGCCAGGCCCGAAGGAGGAGGGCGATGCAATCAGCACAGCCGGAACACCCTCGCGATGAGCGGGGTGTCGGCGAGCGTGTGCGGCGCGAGCGCGTGGTAGGCCCACACGTGCACCCACGCGTTCCCGGTGCGGACGGTCAGCCAGGTCTTGAACATGCCGGGCCCGAAGTAGGTCGCCAGCAGGAACAGGACCGACAGTGCGGCGTGGGCGGGTGAGTCGAACATCGTCCAGGCGTCCCAGAGGTGCAGGGCCGCGTAGGTGAGGCCGCCGAGGATCACGGTCGTGGCCGTCGAGCCGGTGAGGCGGGCGAAGCGCGGGACGAGGACGCAGTAGATGAACACCATCGCGGGCAGCACGGCGCCGGCGAAGTAGAGCGCGAACGTCAGCGGCAGGCCGAGGGCGAGCTGCCGCGCGCCGAGGTCGAAGGTGCCCGGATGCATCGCGAGGTACTGGACGGCCGACTCGATGAGCAGGATGACGGCGATCACCTTCGCGTCGCCGCGGCGGTCGGCGGACACGAGGTTCAGCTCCCTGGACGAGTAGCGCCGCCGGAAGTACAGCAGGGGGACGGCCGCGTACACGACGACGTTGTAGACCGCCCAGGTGACGGCTTCGGCCGGGGTGACGTCGTCGTGCGTCCCGTAGAGGGAGCCTGCGAGGTGCAGTGCGAACGGGTGCCAGCCGAGCGCGCGCGCCAGCACGTACCCGACCCCTAGGCCGGCCGCGCCGTACGCCAGCAGACCGAGGGTCTCGCGCAGGGCGACGGCACGTTCGGGGGAGCGGGCGGCGAGGTCAGGCCGGGGCCGCCTTCGTGTGAGCCAGTACACGATGCCCATCAGCACCAGGACTTCCAGCAGCCGTGTGTTGAACTCCACAAGGCGGTCGCCGGGGGTGCCGTGGGCGTCGTGCGGCCAGTCGAACGGGAGCGCGTCGCCGGCGATCGCCAGGACCGCCGCGCAGCCCGCGAGCCATCCGGCGGCCGCGATCCACACGCTGCGTTCGCGTAGCAGGCGCAGGCGCGGGGGAGTGTGCGGGGGATCGGTGCGGGTCAGCGTCATGGCCGCCTCCGGGCGTTGATATAGCACGGTCGTGCTAACTCAGAATCCAAGATAACACGACCGTGCTAAAAAGACCCTCGGCGTGCTCTTCGGGTCAGGCTTACACCTTGTTTACCTGCGGGTAGTTACAAAGGGACAGAAGCCAACAAGGCCGACGATCGGGGGATCATGGACGCCGTTACCCTGTCCGAGCTGCGCAAGCCGAGGCCCTATCCGGCGGTGTCGGTGCTGATGCCGACGCACCGGTCCGCGCCGGGCAACCGCGAGGACCGGATCCGGCTGCGCAACCTGCTGGCGGAGGTGCGGCGCCGGCTGCACGACGACACGCGGGTCGCGCCCGACGCCGCCGACCAGGTCGTCCGCGGGCTGGAGCGCGCGGCGGACGAGGCCGACCTGCGGCACGCGTCCGACGGCCTCGTCCTGTTCGCGGCCCCGCAGGGCGAGCACCACGCGTTCACGATCGGCCAGCCCGTCGACGAGCGGGTGGTCGTCGACACCGGCTTCGCCACCCGCGACCTCGTCGCCGCCTACACCCGCACCCCGCGCTACTGGCTGCTGTCCCTGTCGGACCAGCGCACACGGCTGTGGGACGGCCTCAGCGGGGAACTGGCCGAGCACACCCGCGGCGGTTTCCCCGTGGCGCCCGAGCCGATCGACGAGGCGGGCTCCGGACGGCTGGCGCGCCGCGCCGCGCAAGGCGGCGACGGCGAGTGGCGGCGGCAGGCCATGCGGGACGTCGTGGCCGCCCTCGACCGGGTCCTCGCGCGTGACCGGCGCCCCCTCATCGTCGCCGGCGTCACCCGGCACCAGGCGGTCTTCGACGAGGTCGCCGGGCCGCACATCACCGTGGCGGGACGCGTGGACGGCAGCTTCGAGGGCGCCGCGCCCAGCACCCTCGCCGAGGCGGCGCGGCCCGCCCTCGCCGCCTACGACGACCTCCGCGAGGTCGGCGTGCTCGCCGAGTTGGAGGCCGCGCGCAGCATCCAGCGGTACGCCGGTGGGCTCTGCGAGGTGACGCGCCTGGTCGAGGAGGGCCGCGGCGAGCACCTCGTCGTCGAGCGCGGCTACTACGCGCCCGCGGTGAAGACCCGCGGCGAGCTCGTCCCGGTGGACGGCATGCCAGGCGTCCTCAAGGGCGCCGATGTCGTCGACGACGCCGTGGACGACGTGATCGAGACGACGCTGGAGTACGGCGGCGAGGTCACCTTCGTCTCGGACGGCTTCCTGGTCGACCACGCCCGCATCGCCCTGGTGACGCGCTACTGAGCTCGGCAGGACGGGTCGTGCCAGCTCACCCAGCCGGTCGACCAGAACCGTCCCGCGTGCGGCCGCCAACCGGCCGGGTGCGCGGGCCAGGACGCCTTGGGCGGCGTGCCGTCCGGGAGAGGGACGACCACCGTGCACACCCCCGGCGCGGGCGCCCGGCCGTCGCGGACGTCGATGGAGCCGATGCGCGTCCACCACACCGGGTACATGAGCGCGGTCTTGACCTCCCAGCCGAGTGACGCGTCCGCGACGACCTCCCCGGCCGCCGGGCCGGGGAGCGGCGGGCCTGGATGGACGCGCCGTGCGGTGGGCGCCATCGCGAACGTCAGCGCCGCCAGGTTGATCCCGGCGAGCGCGATGGCCGTCACCGCCGTCCTGCCGAGCCGGGAGAGCACGAGCAACCCGCAGAGCAGGGCGCACGCGGTGAGCGTGGCCTCCTGGAGTTGCAGCGAGTTCCGGTCATCGGTGAGGAACATGACCTCGGGGAAGTCGAAGCCGATGAACTTGTGGGTGTGGAGTCGTTCGCCCGCGTAGACGGTGACCCAGAGCCCGGTGGCCGCCGAGAGCAGCACGGACGCCGCCGCCGGCCGGAGAGCCGTCCTGAGGCCCGCACGCACGAGCGCGGCGGCCCCGGCCAGCGCGTAGACGAGCGCGACGCAGGCCAGGTACCGGCCGTACGCGAAGTTGCCCACGCGGTGCTCGTCCGGGAGGGCGGCCGACGAGGCGTAGGCGATGGCGCAGGTGGCGGCGAGCAGCGTGCCCGCCATGATCCGATCGGCCACCGGTGCCCGACGCCGTACCACCGTCGCCGACACGACCACGAGCCCGGCACCGGCGAGGCCCCACGTGGCGACGACCAGGTACCAGACCTGCCCGGCGGCACCCGACAGCGCCCACTCCTGCCCGGCGGCCGTGGTCAACCGCGACTCCAGGATGCCGGTGAGGTTCCGCGTGCCGCCCGGATACAGCTCGCCGCGGACGGCCGCGTTGAGCGCCGCCCCCGCCGCGTATCCGGCGAGCGCGACACCGCCTCCGGCGAGCGCCGCGCGGAACCGTCCGCGCAGCGCCATGACCGCCAGGACGGCGGCGTGGACGGCGAGCAGGACCGTCCCGCGGGTGTGCACGGTGGCCATGTAGGACGCGATCAGGCTCGCGAGGGCGGCGTCCGAGGCCCGCCCGTTCCGGATGAACCGGTCCAGGACCAACAGCCAGCCCAGGACGAGCGTCGGCAGGACGGCGTCCGCGAGCGCGAACGCCCCGAAGAACGTCGCGGCGGGCAGCAGCGCCGCCGCGAACGCGAGCGGCAGCGCGGCCCGGCGGCCGAGCCCGAACCGGTGCGCCGCCGCGTACCCGAGCGGGAACAGCGCCGCGCCGAGGAGCGCGTTGATCGCCATGACGATCGTGTAGACGGTCGCCGGGTCGTGCGACAGCCAGTAGGCCGGGGCCAGCAGGATCGGGTATCCGCCCTGGTAGAAGGTGTTCCCGGACAGGTCGCCGCCCGGTCCGCCGGCCAGCCACCGGGCGGCGACGAGGTAGCCGGTCTCGTCCGGGTTCGCGGCCGGTGCCGTCCGCGCCCAGGCGAGGCAGAGCCGGACGGCCGCCTGCGCGAGCACACCGGCGACGAGCAGCCAGGGGAGTGCGCGGGGGACTCCCCGGGCGG
>NZ_SMKY01000107.1 GCF_004349235.1 Actinomadura darangshiensis
GGACGCTCTTTTCCGGGTGGGGGCTGGTCGGGTGGGTCGCCGTCGTTGCGGCGGTCGTGTTTCTCGGGTGGTCAGGTTGGGCGGTGTGGCAGGACGAGCCGGGCGCGCGGACCGGGCCCGAGCGGACGCGGGATGTCGTGCTGAAGAGTGCACGGGAGCAGATCGCCGCGCTCAACACCATGGATCCCGCGCGGGTGGATGCCGGGCTAAGGGCTTGGCTGGACGCGTCCACCGGGGCGTTGCGCCAGCAGCTCCAGCAGGACGAGCCGCAGAACCGCACGAAGATCGGGCAGTCGCGGACAGCCGCCGACGCGACCGTCACCGGGGCCGCCGTCACGTCACTCGATGCGCGGGCCGGTAAGGCGAAGGTCATCGCGTCCGTGCAGGTCAAGCTCGCATTGCAGGGCGGCTCGCCCACGTTGCAGCGTAAGCGGTTCGAGGCCGGGACGTCCCGCACCCCGTCCGGCTGGAAGCTCGAATCGCTCACGGCGATACCGGCGGGTGCGCGATGAGGCGGCTGCTCAGGCTGTACCGGCCGTTCTCCGTCGCGCTCGCGATCGTGCTGGCCGCGCTGGCGCTCCGCCCCGCCGCGGGGATGCTCCGTGAAGACGAGAACCCGCGCGACAAGGCCGTCCTCGACGATGTGGCCACGACCGAGGTGATCGGGGACGTGTCCACATCGCTCGGCAAGGTGTTCGCCTACACGCCGGACGGCGTGGCCGCCACCGAGCAGGCCGCCGCGCGGGAGCTGTCGGGGGCGGCGCTAAAGCAGTACCGGCGCGTCTTCGGGCAGGTGAAGGCGCAGGTAGCGGCGCAGCGGGTCACGTTGACGACCCGGGTCGTCCGGGCCGGAGTGGTCTCCCTGGACGGCGACGCGGCCCGGCTCCTGGTCTTCCTCGACCAGACCGCCACGCGCGGCGGTAAGCCCGACGGGACACCCGCCGCCGCGCAGCTCCTGGTGACGGCGCACCGCGACCACGGCCACTGGTCGATCACCGAGTTGAAGTCCGTCTGAGGAGGGGCACATGCCCGACGACACCCTGCGGAGGACGGCGACCGCCCTCGTCGTCCTCGCCGCGCTGTTCGCCGCCTGGGCCGGATGGTCCTGGTACGCCGCCGCGCACGACGACGCCTACGCCTACTCGCGGGTGCGGGACGAGGTGGTGCGGGCGGGGGAGCAGGGCGTCCAGAACCTCAACACCCTTGACTACCGCGACCTCGGCACCGGCCTGGAGACCTGGCGGAACTCGACCGCGGGCGACCTCCACCGGCAGATCACCGAGGGGCGCGCCGACTTCGAGAAGCAGGTCACGAAGGCACGGACCATCACGAAGGCGCGCATCCTGGACGCCGCCGTCTCCGAGCTGGACGAGCGCTCCGGCAAGGCCCGCGTCCTCGTCGGCGTCGAGATCACCGTCACGCCGCCGGACGGCGACCCCGCCACCAAGCAGAGCCGCCTCATCGGCGAGCTGACCAGGACGTCCGGCGGCTGGAAACTCAGCAAACTGGGGCAGGCGCCCACGGAGGGGCTTTGAGATGGCCGTGCAGACCGCACGCGTGACCGCGTGGTGGCGCGCCAACGTCTCCACGCCGATCGCGCTGGGCGTCGCCGCCGTCCTGCTCGCCACGTTCGGGGTGTGGGCGCTCCGGCAAGCGGACGCCGTGCGCGACGATCCGTCCGCCCGCAACACCGCCCTCACCGACAGCGCCACCACCAGCGAGGTCAAGGGCGCCGTCGCCGGCATCATCGGCAAGGTCTTCTCCTACAACTACACCGACCCGTCCCGGACGTCGGAGGCCGCCCGCGCATCGCTCACCGGCGACGCCGCCGGCCAGTATGAGGCGATCTTCGGGAAGGTCCGCGAGGACGCCCCGGCGGCGAAGACCGTCCTCAGTACCCGCGTGACCGACAGCGCCGTCACCACCCTGACCGGCGACCGGGCCGTCGTCCTCGTCTTCGCCGACCAGCAGACGACCCGCACCACCGACGGCAAGAGCACCCACGCCCCCGCCATGCTCACCGTCACGGCCGTCCACCGCGCCGGCCATTGGAAGATCACCGCCCTGGACACCTTGACGTAGCCTGTCCGGGGCTACGCGCCCGAACCCTCACGTTCACCCGGTATCGTCGCGGGCCGCGAGAGGGGGAGTAGCGATGTGGGAAGAGCGTGCGCCCAAGGCCGCCCTGTCCCGGCGAGCCTTGTTCGGTGTGCTCGGTGCCGCCCTCGTCGCCGCCGGTTGCGAGGACGGCGACGGTGGACGGGACGAGGGCAGCGCGCCGAATGGCGTGCTGGGGGCGAATTTCAATGAGGACCCCGCCGGAGTCGACCCATCCGAATTGCGGGCTCTCTCGGCGAGCTGGCTACGTGGCTTCATCCCCATGCGGGAGGCCGACAACGGCGACCCGGCGAACCAGCCCGCCGTCGCCGCCCTCCTCAAGGCGGCCGAACAGGGCTACGGGACGATCCTGACCCTGAAATTCCCCTACAACCACCGGTCGTTCCCTCCGCCGGACAGCCCTGCCATGGCCGCCGAACTCGCACGCCTCGACAAGGTCGCGCAGGCCGCAATGGGCAAGGTCAACATTCTTGTCATCGGTAACGAGCCCTTCATCGAGAGCCGTCCCCCAGACCGAGCCGGCGGCGCCATCAACGCGTTCTATGAGAAGGTCGCCCAGCACATCATCGGCTACCGCAGGGAACGTTTCGGATCGCGCTGCAAGACCCGCCTTTACATGGGCGCGCTCAACCATCTCGACGACCCGCGCCAGCGCACCGGCTCGACCGAGCGCTGGATGGCGTTCACCCGTGGGACGCGGGAGATCGAAGGTGTGGACATCCACCCGCACGTGGTCTCCATCGAGGCCGGCCGGAAGTACCTGGACTACGTGCTGCCACGCCTGCGCGATGACCAGAAGTTCCTCGCCACCGAGTTCTCCTTGATGCCGTACTGGAGGCAGCACATGCGGGACGGAATCCCGGCGGAGTTCGCCCGGCGGCACGCGATGGACCCGGACATGCCGGTATGGGAGTTGCTCAGGAACTCGATTCGCAATCCGTTGCCTCAGGCGACGTGGAACGAATTTCTCGCGCTCAGCCCATGGTTCGAAACTCGCAAGCACTACCTGCGGAACCAGGTGCAGGAGTTTCGCGATACGGGCAGGCTGGCGGTGGCGACCTACGGCGTCCTGCAAGCCCAGGCCATGGTGCGGGACTTCGGCCCAGGTAAGCCGCCATGGCTGCTCAACAGCCTGTACGCCAGCCGGACCGTCCAGCCGCAGAGCGACGGAACGCCCGGACGAAGCTATTCGTGGTTCGACGATTTCCGAGCCCTCCAGCGCAAGAACGACCGCCTCCCGGTACGCACCGGCGAGACACCCACATGACCAGCGGGCAGCGGCGCTCTCTTCCCAGGTGACGTCACGTTCGAGGATTCGGCGGTGTCTTCATGTCGAACAGCCAGAACGCACACCTATAGGGAGAACGTCATGGCGCTGCGCGTACCGAAGGCCGAGCTTCCCGCCGAGCTCAAGGAGAACATGATCAAGCAACTCGGCGGCGTCCCCGAGAACGTCGAAGTGCTGTGGCACAGCCCCGCGGTCGCCCAGGACAATCTGGAGTTCGGCGCCAAGGCGGGCGCGTGGAGTGCGGCCGACGCGAGCCTCAAGTCGTTCGCGCACATGGCCGTCGCGGCGCAGATCGGCTGCAGCTGGTGCCTCGACGCCGGCTACTTCCAGGCACAGAACGACGATCTGGACCTGACCAAGGCGAGCCAGGTGCCGCGCTGGCGGACCTCGGACGTGTTCACCCCGCTGGAGCGGGACGTGATGGAGTACGCCGAGGCCATGTCGAACACGCCGCCGACCGTCACCGACGAGCAGCACGCGGGTCTGCTGGAGCGGCTCGGCCCGGCGGCGATGGTCGAGCTCACCGTGTTCATCGCCCTCGCCAACATGGGGACCAGGGCCAACGTGGCGAACGGGGTCACCTCGCAGGGCTTCTCCGACGCCTGCGAGATCCCGCTGGCCGAGGTCCCGGAGAAGCCCGGTGCGGCGTCCACGGCATGATCGGGGACGCGACGGCCGAGGACCCGTTCCTCACCCACCGCACCCTGCTGTTCACCGTCGCCTACGAGATGCTCGGGTCGGCTGCCGACGCGGAGGACGTGCTGCAGGAATCCTGGCTGCGGTGGGCCGGCATCGACCGCGCGCAGGTGGGCAACCCGCGGGCCTACCTCATCCGGGTCGTCACCCGGCAGTCCCTCAACCAGCTGCGCACGCTGTCGCGCAGGCGCGAGGACTACGTCGGCGAGTGGCTGCCGGAACCGCTGCTGACCAGCCCTGACGTCGCCGAGGACAGCGTCCTTGCGGAAAGCGTCTCGATCGCGCTGCTGACCGTGCTGGAAACCCTCGCCCCGGTGGAGCGTGCGGTGTTCGTGCTCCGCGAGGTCTTCGAGCTGCCCTACGGCGAGATCGCCGCGGCCGTGGACAAGCCCGCGGCCACGGTGCGGCAGATCGCGCGGCGGGCCCGCGAGCGGGTGGCGGCCCGGCAGCCTCGGGTGCGGGTGAGCCGGTCGGAGCAGCGGGCCGTGGTGGAACGGTTCCTGGCCGCGGTCCGCACCGGGCAGGTGACGGAGCTGATCGAGGTCATGGCGCCGGACGTGGTCCTGATCGCCGACGGCGGCGGGCTCGCGCCCGCCGCGCGGGCTCCGGTCCACGGGCCCGGACTCGTCGCGAAGTCGCTCGCGCGCCCGGGCCGGACGGTGTCGGCCGTGTGGCTCAACGGCGCGCCCGCCGGGCGGATCGAGATCGACGGCCAGGTGGCCGCGGTGAGCCTGGTGGTCGAGGACGGGCGGGTGACCCAGATCCACGCGGTGGCGAACCCGGAGAAGCTGACGCGCCTGGAGGAGCCGGCCGATCTCGCCAGATAGCCCCGCCGCCGCGGATTTCCCGGTGTGCGGGAAATGTCAACGGCATGCCGTTGGCCTGCGCTTTTGTCAGATGACTCCAGGAAGCCCCGCGGAACAGGTTATGTGGGCGACAACCGTTGTCGCGGGCGGTCCGGAATGCTGGACGAACGGTCCGCGTCTCGGCGGGCTTCCGGGTTGGGGGAATGGCGAATGGTGCGAACAGGGTTGGACGTCCGCGCGTTCGAGGCGGTGCCGGCGGGGGTGGCGCGGCGGCTGCGGCCGCACGTGGACCGGGCGGCGGACGAGCTGCTGCGCGAACTGCGGCTCGCCGACGACGAGGCGGGCCGGGCCCGGGCCGGGATCGCCGCCGGGATGCGGCACTTCTGCGACCTCGTCGAGGATCCGGGCGCGGGCTGGGAGCGGGTGTCGGCGTTCTACCTGCGGGCCGGGCGGCACCTGGCGCGGGAGGGGCGCGACCCGGTCGAGACGCACCAGGCGCTGCGCCGGTCGGCGCTCGTCGCGTGGCGGACGCTCGGGGCCGGCCCCGGCGACCTCGACCGCGCCGTGCTCAGCCTCGTCGTGGACGCCCAGTTCTGCTACATGGACGCGGTCGCCGAGGTGATCGCCGCCGGGTACGCGGCCGAGGCCGTGCAGCGCCGGGACCGGCGGGAGGAGTACGTCCTGCGCGGGCGGCGGGCGCGGCTGCTGCACCTGCTGCTCGCCGAGCCGCCCGCCGACCCGGCGCGCGTCGCGGCGCTGGCGGCGGACGCGCGCTGGCCGCTGCCGGGGACGGTCGCCGCCGCGGCGGTCCGGCGGCGGCACGCGGGGCGGGTGACGCAGGTGCCGGGCGGGCTGCTCGCCGACTTCGCGGCGGCGGAGCCGTGCCTGATCGTCACCGGCGGGACGCGCCCGCCCGCGGCGCTGCTGCGCGACTGGGTGGTCGCGGTCGGCCCGGCCGTGCCGCTCGCGCGGGCCGCCGACTCGCTGCGCTGGGCGCGGGAGACGCTCGACCTCGCGACCCGCGGCGTCATCCCGGACGGCGAGCTGATTCGCAGCGCCGAGCACGTCCCCGCGCTGGTGGTGGCGCGGGCCGGGGAGCTGATCGACGACGCGGCGGCCACCCGGCTGGCGCCGTTGCAGGCCGTTCCGCCGGCCCGCCGGGAAAGGCTCGCCGAAACGCTGCTGGCCCTGCTGGAGCACAATTTCAACGCCGCCGACGCGAGCCGCCGGCTGTGCGTGCATCCGCAGACCGTCCGCTACCGGCTGCGCCATTTGAAGGACCTTTTCGGGGACGAGCTCCGGGACCCGCGGCGGTGCCTGGAAATGGAGCTGATCCTGCACGCGCGGATGGTCAGCCGGGCAGGCCGTCCCGCGGACGCGCGGTGACCGGCGGGTTATCACTCCGGTGATAAACGCGAGGCCGAATCATTGCGTTGCGTGCATGGCGGGCGACGCACCGGAGGGAGCACACTCGGCCCCTTCGTTCCCCCCGACGAAGGTGGTGTCCGGTGTCCGGTGACGGCTACGACTTCGATGTGATCGTGGTGGGCTCGGGGTTCGGCGGCAGCGTGTCGGCCCTGCGGCTGGCCGAGAAGGGCTACCGGGTCGCGGTGATCGAGGCCGGCCGGCGGTTCGACGAGGACACCCTCCCCAAGACGTCCTGGCGGCTGCGCAAGTACGTGTGGGCGCCGCGGCTCGGGATGCGCGGGATCCAGCGCGTCCACCTGGTGGGCGGCAAGTCCGGGGTCCTGGTCCTCGCCGGGGCGGGCGTCGGCGGCGGCTCCCTCGTCTACGCGAACACCCTCTACGTCCCGCCGGAGCCGTTCTTCAAGGACCGCCAGTGGGGCCACATCACCGACTGGCAGGACGAGCTGAACCCGTTCTACGACCAGGCGCGGCGCATGCTCGGCGTCACGACGAACCCGCTCGTCACCCCCGCCGACGAGGCGATGAAGCGCGTCGCCGACCGGATGGGCGTCGGCGACACCTACCACCCGACACCGGTCGGCGTGTTCTTCGGCGAGAAGCCCGGCGAGGACGCCGACGACCCGTACTTCGGCGGCGCCGGGCCCCGCCGGACGACCTGCACCGGCTGCGGCTCCTGCATGATCGGCTGCAAGGTCGGCGCGAAGAACATGCTCACCAAGAACTACCTCTACCTGGCCGAGAAGGCGGGCGTCCAGGTCATCCCCGACACCACCGTGGCCGGCCTGACGCCGCTGGACTCCGGCGGGTACGAGGTAGCCACCGAGCACACGACGCCACTGCGGAAGCGCCGCAAGACGCTGACCGCCGAGCACGTCGTCCTCGCCGCCGGGACGTACGGGACGCAGCGCCTCCTGCACCGGATGCGCGCCGCCGGCCGCCTCCCGCACCTGTCGTCCCGCCTCGGCGAACTCACCCGCACCAACTCCGAGGCGCTCCTCGGCGTCGAGCGCATGACCGTCTGGCACCGCAAGAAGGACGTCGACCACAGCACCGGGCTCGCCATCACCTCGTCCTTCCACCCGGACGAGCGGACCCACATCGAGCCGACCCGCTACGGCGCCGGCAACAACGCCATGGGCGTCATCCGGACGCTGCTGGTGGACGGCGGCGGCGCGCCCCGCTGGCTGAAGTTCCTCGGCCAGTGCGTCCGGCACCCGACCGTCATCCTGCGCGGCCTGTCGCTGAAGGACTGGGCCAAGCGGACCGTCATCGCCCTGGTCATGCAGACCGCCGACAACTCCGTCACGCTCGGCGAGAAGCGCGGCCGGCTCGGCCGCCGCAGGCTCGTCGCGCGGCAGGGCGTCGGGGAGCCCAACCCCACCTGGATCCCCGTCGCGCACGATGCCGTCCGGATGCTCGCCGAGGAGCTCGACGCCACCCCGGGCGGGACGTGGTTCGACCTGTTCAACATCCCGACGACCGCGCACTTCATCGGCGGCTGCGTCATCGGGGAAACAGCGGAGACAGGTGTGATCGACCCGTACCACCGCGTCCACGGGCACCCCGGGCTGCACATCGTGGACGGCTCGGCGGTCACCGCGAACCTGGGCGTCAACCCGTCCCTCACCATCACGGCCCAGGCCGAACGCGCCATGGCGTTTTGGCCGAACCGCGGCGAGAAGGACCCGCGCCCTGAGCCCGGCACTGCCTACGAGCGCATCGACCGGGTCATGCCCGACAAGCCCGCCGTCCCGTCCGGCGCTCCCGCCGCGCTCCGCTGACCTGCCTAGTCTTCGGGGACGGGCTCCGGGTCCACCGGCTCCGGCTCCGGCTCGATGTCGAGGTTGCGGCGGGTGGCCTGGTGGACGCGGACGGCGAGGATCGCGCGGGCGAAACGGCCGGCCAGCTCGCCGTCCATCATCCCCGGGACCCGGTCGACGCCGATCAGGCCGCCCGGCTGGACGCTGACCGCGCCCGACTCGCCCACCCGCACCCCGCGGCCGTCCTCAAGGTCCTCCATGGACGGCAGATCCAGCGCCGCGCGCAGAGTGTCCTGGAGGGCCCGGACGGTGGCGGCGTCGCGGTCGATGCGGATCTCGGCGGCGTCCGCCCGCTGCTCGGCCGCGTCCGCGCGCTGCTCGGCCCGGTCGGCGCGGGCCCGCTCGCCGTCGATGCGCGCGTCGGCGGTGTCGGCGAGCTGCTCGGCCCGCTCGGTGCGCGCCACCAGGTCGTCGGCCCGCGCGGTGGCGGCGTCGCGCTCCACCGTCAGCCCGGCGATCTCGCCCTGCACGACGCTCAGCTCGGCCCGCAGCCGCCGCTCGGTGTCTGCGGTCTCCTCCAGCTTGGCGCGCGAGTCGGCCAGTTCGGCGCGGGCGTCCGTCAGCTCCGTCCGCGCGGTGGCCAGCGCGCTCTCCTCGGCGGCCAGCCGAGTGGACAGGGTGTCGCGCTCCCCTTCGGCCTCGGTGCGGGCCTCGTGCTCGGTGCTCCACGCCGCCTCGGCGCGTTTGCGGAGCCCCTCGGCGCTGGCGGCCTCGTTCGCGGACGTGGCACGGGCCTGCTGGTGGGCGCCGGCCTCCTTCCACGCGTTGGCCTCGCTCTCCTGCGCCGCCGTCACGCTCGCCTTCGCGGCGGCCAGGCCCTTCTCCAGCTCCTCCTGCGCCGCGGCGGCCTCCTTCCGGGCCGCCTCGGCACGGGTCTCGGCCTGCTCGGCGCGGGCGTCGGCCTCGGCGGTCTCCGCCCGCGCGCCCCGCGCCTCGGCGAGGGCCTTCTCCGCGCCGCCGAGCGCGTCCTGGACCTCGCCGTCCAGCCGCTCGCCCAGCGTCGACGCGGTCGCCCGGAGCTGCGCCAGCAGCTCCGCGAACCGCTCCACTTCCCGCCCGAACGCCCTCACGGGCGCGGGATCGGTGCCGGCATCGCGCTCCACGGCCACCTCCGCAGCCTCGGCCGGGTCGTCGTCCAGCACCCGGAGCGGCGCGGTCAGAACGCCGTCGCCTGCCGCGTCCGTCCGCACCTCTTGATCTTCGTGCACGCGAGCATCCTAGTGAAATGCCCCGAAATGCACCTCCCCCACGGGCCGGTAACTATGGGGACGGCCACTCGTGCACCATGTCGCCGCCGCGCCGCAGGAACGCGGACCGCAGCAGGCCCCCGCCCCGCAGGCGCTCGAAGACCTCGTAGTACCGGCGCTCAAGGTCCTCCCAGCGGTCGAAGTCCTCCATGCCCTCGTCCGCCACCCCGATGCCCCACCACAACTCGCCGGGAGGCCCGTCGGACGCGGACGTCCAGGTCCGCCAGTGGCCCACCAGCGGCCGCTTCCACGCATCCCGGTGCACGGACCGAAGCAGATCGGACGGCGCCGCCGGCGAATCCGGCGCGAACACCCGGAGGCGATCGTCATGATCTTCGATGAAGAGCCGTCCGCACTCGGTGCACTGCCACATGGTCCGGCTCAATGACCACAGCTGATCCGCGTCGAGGGCGTCGAGGGCGTCCGACCAGTCCTGATCGGCGATGACGCGAGCCTTGTACGGGATGAAGTCGGTCTGATCCCGGACGAGATTCCCGCACGCGCATCGAATCTTCACAGGTCCCTCAGCGCGGCCGCGGTCAGGGTGAGGTGCCGGGTCAGAACCTCGGCCGCGGTGCCGGCGTCGCGGGCCAGCGCCGCCTCCTCCAGCCGGCGGTGCTCGGCGACGCCGTCCCGGCCGGGGTCGCGGTGCGCCGACCAGCGGCGGGCCAGCTCACTCGCCGTCCACATGCGGTCGAAGGTCTCCAGCAGGACGGGATTGCCGCACCCCTCCAGCAGCGTGCGGTGGAAGACCCGGTGGGCCTCCGACCACGCGGCGCTGTAGTACTCGCCCTCCTCCGGCGCGTAGACCGGGGTGCGGGCGAGGCGGTGGTGGGCGGCCCGTACGCGGGCCTCCCAGTCGACGTCGCCGCGCTCGACGGACATGCGCAGCACGACCGGTTCGATGGTCCGGCGGGCCTCCGCGATCTCCTGCCAGCGGCGGTCGGAGAAGGCCGGAACGGCGAAGCCGCGGTTGGGCAGCCGGTCGGCGAGGCCGTCGCCGACCACCCGCACGAGGGCCTCGCGCACGACGGCCAGGCTCACGCCCTGGTCCTTGGCGAGGTCCTGCGGCTTGAGGGCGGCACCGGGGGCGTGCTCCCCGCGCATGATCGCGTCCCGCAGGCGTGCGTAGACCTGCTCGGAGAGCATCCGCTTGCCCGGCGAGGTCCCGTGAGCCGTCTCGGTCATGCCCTCATCATAGACGATCTGGCAAATAATCGATTATCTTTGTTATGGTCGATGAAGGCGGTTGGCGCCACGCCTGCCGCCGCACAGCACGCCGGAAAGGAACGATCCCGATGAACGACCCCTTCGCCCGCCTCCCCGAGGCGGCCTCCTTCACCGTCACCAGCGGCACGGTCGCCGACGGCGCCGCCTGGCCGGCCGAGCAGTGCTCGTCCGGCGTCCCCGGCGGCAAGGACGTCTCCCCGCAGCTGACCTGGAGCGGCGCCCCGGACGGCACCAAGAGCTACGCCGTCACCGTCTACGACCCCGACGCCCCCACCGGGTCCGGGTTCTGGCACTGGGCCGTCGCCGACATCCCCGCCACCGCCACCGAGGTGCCCGCGGGCGCCGGGGACGACACCGGCTCGGGCCTGCCCGGCGGCGCCTACCAGCTCCCCAACGATGCCCGCGCGGCCCGCTACATCGGCGCCGCCCCACCGGCCGGGCACGGCCCGCACCGCTACTTCGTCGTGGTGCACGCCCTCGACGTCGAGTCCATCGGCGTCCCGGCCGACGGGACCCCGGCGTTCCTCGGGTTCAGCATGGCCGGCCACACCCTCGGCCGCGCGATCCTGACCGCCACCGCCGAAACCCCCGCCTGACGACCGAGGACGGCCCTCGACCAAGCCCGCGGTCGAGGGCCGGTGGTCACATTCGCCCAAGGCTTACAGCCATCTTCGTAACGCAAAGCTAACGGCGGCCCCCCTACAGTCCAGGTGATCTTCCGAGGGGGACGATGACCAGCACGCGGCGACGCCGAACCGAGCCGACCCGGAACCGTCCGGCCAAGGCGAGCCTCACCGCCGCGGGCTTTGGCGTCGCCGCCCTCCTCAACTTCGCCACCGGCATCGCGTGGATCAATCCGCCGATCTTCGTCGCGATGGCCATGCTGTGCGGCCTGATCGCCATCGTCACCGGCCACCTAGGACGCCGCCGCGCCCGCCACCTGGACGGCGACGGCCGCGGAATGGCCTTGCTGGGCCTCATCCTGGGCTGGCTGCTCTTCCTAACCTGCACTTTGGCAACGGCCGCCGTCTTCGGCCTGATCGCCGCCCTGGCCGTCCTCATCGACGCGAACGCGTAGGTCACATTCGTCCAAGACGCCCGCGCTGCCGGCCGCCTACCGTTTGGTTGCCACGTCAGCACGAGGAGGCCGGAAATGGCTGAAGCAGCTCCGGCGCGAAGAGCACCTATCGTCCTCGGCCCCGCCGAAGGCCGCAGATATCCGATGGGCCGGATCCAGGCCGTGTTCAAGGCGGACGGGGCCGAGTCCGCCGGCCGGTACTCCATCTCGGAGTGGTGGCTGGAGCCGCACACGACCGGGCCCGGAGCCCATTCCCACCCCGAGGACGACGTCTTCTACGTCCTCGAAGGAACCATGACCTTCCTGGCGGACGACCACTGGACGGACGCGCCGGCGGGCTCGTTCGTCCTCGTCCCGGGCGGCGTCACCCACGACTTCGAGAACCGCAGCGCCGCCCGCGCAGGCGTCCTGAACATCTCGGTCCCGGGCGACTTCGAGACCCGCATGCCCGGCATAGCCGAATGGTTCAAAAACCACCCGCCCCAGCCCCCGAGCTGACCGGTTTGCCCGCTGAGTCCAGCCACACGAACTCCGCCTCCGGCGTCACGGTGAGCCCGTAGCGCTCGCGGCCTGGGCTGCCTTCGCCGACCCACCAGAAATACGCGTCGACTGCCTCATCCCACAGGTTCCGGCCCCCGGATGTGCGCACCTCGTAGCGGGAACTTGCCTGCCGGTATGTCGCGCTCGCCCACACGTCCGCCGTCCACAAGCGCATGACGTACGTGTCGCCCTCATGTAGCCCCCGGGCGTTGACCCCCGGCAAAAAGGCCCCCATGGCGAGGTCTGCGCCGGCGGGCGCGTACCCGATCGTGCGTGGATCGATTTGCGTCGTGTGCTCGGTGCCCTCGCCGTCCCGTGCGGGCCAAGGCAGCTGACGGTGCGACCGCATCATCATGTACGACGCATATCCGGCGAACGTGCCGACCGCCGTCCCGTCCGGCGTGACGACCAGGCGCAACTCGTGGCCGGACGCGAACCCGGGCGCATACGGCGCCACGATCACCCCGCCGGGCCGCGTCTGCCGCACCCACTCATAGGGGACGCGCGACACCCCGCAAGTCGCGTGGACGCGATCGAAGGGAAGCCCGTCCTTCCACCCCTCCGCCCCATCACCTACGACCAACCGGGGCGACAGCCCCACCGCCTTCAGGTTCTCGGCGGCCTGCGCGGAGACCTGCGGATCGACCTCCACGCTGGTCACGTTCTCCGCCCCGACAATCCGGGACAGCAGGCCCGCCGTCCACCCGGTGCCGGTACCGACATCGAGTACCCGGTGCCCCACCTCGGCGTCCAGCAACTCGAGCAGAGACACCACGGTGCTCGGCGCCGAACAGGAAGACGTAAAACGGCCGTCCCCCGTGGTGACATCGGTCTGCCCATCATCGAGCTGCGTAATGATCGCGTCGTCCTGATAGACCAGGTCGAGCCACCGTTCAGAAGCGGTCGCCCGATCAACCCGCTCACCTTCGCCCGTCCAGGCGACCGCCGGCACGAACGCGTGCCGAGGAACATCACGCAACGCTTCCCGCACCCGCTCCTGCGTGAGCCACCCCGCAGCGCTCAACCGCCCGACCAGCCCATCCAGCCGTTGCGTGACGTCCTCCATCGAGAGCTACTTCCCCCGCTTGCCGTCGCCCTTGTCGTCCTTGCTGGGCGGCGGAATCGGCTTGTCCGGCTTGTGTCCGTTCTTCTCTGCCGGGTCCTCGTGCTTACCCATCCTGCTCCCTTCGTCGCGCAGGCACCTCAAAAACTGCCTGTGCTGATAGTGAATGGTCGCTCACAGTGAGTCAACGAGGATTTGTACACACAAGAACGAATCAACCCCGCCTCCGGCCGCCGGAGGGCGCATGTACAAGGAGGCGTGGGAGCGGCTCCAACGAGTCGCCGTCGTCGGCGAGAGGGCGAAGGGGCTGGTCACCATGGCTATCCAGGCACTTGACCCGGGCAACGCCTACAAGTGAGGCTCACCTGGGACCGCTTGGCCCCGGGTGGGAGACAGCTCAGCGGTGGGTTCTACCAGGTCGGCAGGCACATCACAGACCCCGACGTTCTGGAGAGCCTGCGTGACCACGTCTCGATCGCCCCGGACGAGGCCGTTGTGTGGCAGCCAGGCACCCTCGCAAAGGCGCTCGCTGAAGCCGCTGCCAAGACTTACGAGCCGGCCAGGCGGGGGCACGCCAGTACCTCCACGTTCGCCGACCTGCTCGCCGACACACAGCGGTCGGCGGTGCATCTGGAGATGCGCGACATCTACGAGCCGGACAGCCCCGATTACACGAACTGGCTGGAAGGCGGGCCGGCCACTGGGGAAGACGACTGGGCCGCCTGGTGCGATCTGATCGGCTCTGCGACGCAGCGCGGCGTCAAGGTCCGCCGGGCCCGCATCGTGTCGGAGCCGGTATCCGACTACATCCGTTGGGAGCACGCGATCACCGAGATGAACCTCAAGGCCGGTGAAGAGGTTCGGTGGCTCCCACGACGGCAGACGTGGGACCTGGCGCTGCCCGGCGCCGACTTCTGGATGTTCGACCGGCGGCTCGTCCGGTTCCACTTCGACGCCGGCAACGGCTCACCCATCGAGAACGAGTACGAGTTCGTGTCCGATCCCCGTGCCGTCGTCCCGGTCGTGGCCGCCTTCGAAATGGTGTGGGAGCGCGCCATCCCGCACGCGGACTACCAGCCCAAGTAGGCCAACCCCTCACCGCCGCGCCTGGGGCGTCCTCACATGCCCTCGGTCGTATCCCATTTGACCTGGGCGAGGAGGGCGGCGAAGGCGCGCGGGGCGAGGGTGAGGTGGCCGGTGTCCGGGGCCTTGCTGTCTCTGATGGCGATGGCGTGGGGGAGTGCGGCCAGTTCCACGCAGTTACCGTGGTCGTCCGACCGAGTGGATTTGCGCCATTGGATGATCATGAAAGGGAGTCCAGTGTCTTGGCGACGAAGGCACGGGATGCCTCGATGGTGAGCGAGAACATACCGATCTGGTCGTACCGTATCGCCTGTTCCTGGATATCGGCCGGGTCGAGCGACATGTGGGCTGTCGTGCCGTAGTTGGCGAAGCCGAGGTCGCCGGTGGGGGTTTGCATGACGGTGAAGCCGCCTCCCACGCCGCCGTAGCCGATGAGGCGGTCGGAAGTCACGCGCAGGTAGACGTTCGGACGGTCGAAGACTTCGAGCAGGTAGCTGAGCTGGTCGCGCATGACGTCCACATCCCCAAAGACGCGCAGGACGGCTGCCGTGTCCAGGATGGCCATGAGCTTGCACGGGTCTCGGCGGGTGAGGATCTCCTGGCGTGCCAGGCGCTCGGCGACCGCCTCGTCTGCGTCCATCCGGCGGCTCGCCGTGAAGACGGCGCGGGCGTAGGCCTCTCGCTGGAGGAGCCCTGGGATCAGCGACGGCTCGTAGGTCTTGATGAGGGTCGCTCGGCGCTCGTATTCCTTGAACGTCTCCCACCAGTCCAGGTCTTGGGCGTTTTTGGCGTGTTTGACGAGGTTTTCAAAGAAGCCCGGCATGCCCCACTCGCGGTCCAAGATTCTCGCGCGAGCGATCGGGAGCTGGACATCGCCTGATTCGTACCGTGCAACAGTTGAGCGATCGCAGTCGAGTATGACGGCGAGGGCCGCCCCGGACAGCCTGTGGAGCTGGCGCAGCCTTCGCAGCTCAACGGCTATGAGGTGCCATAGGGAGAAGTCTGGGCGCAGTGCGTCGGCGCGGCTCATTCGCTCTCCATCGTTGTTGCATCTGCTTCGCGAACCTTCCGAAATTAACTCGCCAAGGCCACTCTTGTCACCGAAACGCGGGAATAGAGGGGTAGGTGAAATGCCTATGAAGACGGCAGATTCGGGTGAGTTGGACATTTCTTGTTTGGCGAGTGGGACGGTGCCGGGGTTGGTGCGGACGCTGGTGGAAATCCGGCTTGGGGAATGGGGGCTCGGGAAGATCGCGGGGGATGTGCTGCTGATCGCCGGGGAGCTCGTCGCCAACGCCGTTGAGGCCACCCCGGATCGGGAGATCAGGGTTCGGTTCGCGCGGGAGGTCAGTGCCGTCCTGCTGGCGGTGTGGGACTCGTCGGCGAAGATGCCGGTGGTGCGGCCGGTCGTCGAGATGGTGCTGGACGACGTCACGCCAGATGCGCGGGCGCTGGACGACGGGTACGACGACGGGACGGGTGGATGGGGGCTGCCGATCGTCCAGGCGCTGGCGTCCAAGTGCGGCGTGACCGAGACTCGGCCCGGTAAGTGGATCTGGGCGAGGGTGGCGTGCTGATGCCGTACCTCCTCCGGTGGCGGAGCCGGCGGATCGCCGTCCGGTATCTGGAGGTGCTGTCGCTTGCGGTCAGGGCGCGCGGGTGGCGGTGCGTGAAGCTCTACGGACGCGAATTCCCCACGCCGCTGCTCTGGGTCTACGCCAGCGGGGTCGCCGAAGACGTCGGCGTGGTCGTCAGCGCGCGGGCCGTCCCGAATGGGCTCTGGGCCTACCACGACGCGAAGCGAGGACGGGCCGGCTACCTCGCCCCGTGCGGGGACGCCAAGGCGGCGGCAGAGCAGGTCGATCTGCTTCTGAAGCGCCGCATGTTCCCGTCCACCTGGTGAAGGATCATGGCAGGAGGCGGCGGACGCGGCGGGTGTTGCGCTGGACGAACGACTCCTGGAGGGCCAGTTCGGCCAGGGCGAGGGTCGCTTCGGCGCCTGCGGCTCCGACTTCCTCGGTGGTCGGTGGAGAGTCCTGCTCCAGGTCCGGGGCGTAGCGGAGGTCGTCGATGTCGCCGATGACGTGCGCCGACGTGTCTTGCAGGGCGGTCAGGTCTTCATCGCTCCACTCGGCTAGGCGGTCCCGCCATTCGAGTGGGATGACGACTTTGCGTCCGCGGGTCTCGCGGGTCTGGAACCGGTCCGTGACGACCTGCCGCACCCAGTCCGCGTTCTGTCCGGTCCAGGAGCCCTCCCGGATGGACGCGTTCATGGACGACAGCACCAGCGTCTCCGCGGCGGTCAGACCGGTGTGGGCTTGGCGCCCGGGGAGGACGGCCAGGTCGGGCAGGCCGGCAGCCTGTGCGAAGCGCCGCCACAGCAGTTCCGGGGGCCTGCCGGGGGTGGTCACCACGGACACCCGGGTGGCTCCGGCCTCTGACCAGCGGCGGGCCAGGCGGTTGAGGCAGAACGCCCGCCATAGGTGCAAGTCGGTATCGTTCTCGATCTGCTCCCAGCCCTTCGCGCGCTGGTCGGCGAGCGTCCCCAGGTAGCTCGCGAAGCTCGTGCTGCGTCCGTTGCGGATGTGCTGCTGCCACAGTGAGGGCAGCGACCGGCCCAGGCTCCGGGCTGTGATGACGACCTCGACGTCGTCAGATCTGAGCGCGTCCAGGAGGCGTTGGACGGCGGCCGTCCGGACGACCGACAGGGCCTCGGCCGACAGCAGCACCGTGCCTGGCCAGGACTTCACCTCGTCCAGCAGGGCCTGCCACGAATCCTTCTCCGCCGCCGCCCGCCGCTGCGACACCCAGGGGTACTCGGTGCCGAGCAGGCCGTAGCTCGGCCACTCGTGGTTGGCCACGGTCCGCTTTCCCCGATCCCAGTCAGGTAGGACGGGATAGCGCACGCCCGCCTCGGCGAGCACCTCGCAACTCTCCTGCAGCACGTGCTGCAGGAAGGTCGTGCCCGACTTCTGAAGGCCGATATGAAGGACGATCTTCGACGCCACGCCTCGCTCCGCGTTCGCACCTGGACGGGTGAAGCCGAAGACTAGTGGCTGGTCAGCGCGGTGTGGTGGAGTTGGGATCAATACAACGAACGGCGAAGGCAGGGTGGGGCACACGATGGGCGCGTTGCGCACACCGCGCGGGACGTGGGTCGAGGAGGGGCTGCGGGTACTGGCCGAGGGCGGTGTGGACGCGGTGCGCGTCGAGGTCCTGGCCAAGCGGATCGGCGTGACCAAGGGCGGCTTCTACGGCTACTTCACCGACCGCGGCGCGCTGCTGACCGGGATGCTGGACGCGTGGGAACGCGAGTGCGTCGACGACGTCCTCGACCGGATCGACCAGGAGGGCGGCGACGCGCTGGACAAGGTCCGGCTGGCCGGGCGGCTCACCTTCTCCGGCGACCGCCTGCTTCCCATCGACCTGGCCGTCCGCGACTGGGCCCGCCGCGACCAGGCCGTCGCCGAACGCCTGCGCCGGGTGGACAACCGGCGCATGCAGTTGCTGCGCGACACGATCAGCACTTTCTGCTCCGACCCTTATGAGGTCGAGGCCCGCGCTCTGCTCGCCTTCTGCGCGGCCATCGGCAGCCACCTGGTCGCCGCCGACCATCCCGGCCACACCCGCGCCCAGGTCATCGCCCGCGCAGGCGACCTCATCCTCGACCGCCCACCCGGCGATCCGGGGTACTGACGTGCGTGCTGGTCGCCTCAGGCGCGGGGGGCGGTGGTGATGGGCTTGCCGAGGGCGCTGCCGCTGGCCCACTTGGTGAAGGACTGCTGCCAGTAGCCCCAGCCGTTCCACCAGACGAGGTCGCGCTTGGTGCCGGTGATGTTGACGATGTCGCCGCGGTAGGACCAGTGGAAGAACCACTGGGCGTCGCCTCCGGGGGAGCGGACGCAGCCGTGGCTGCAGTTGCGGTTGCCGAGGCAGGTCGGGTCGTCCATGTTCTGGTGGATGTACTCGCCCGAGTTGGAGATGCGGGTCGCCCACGGGACCTTCTCGTCGTACCAGCCGGGGTCGCCCTTCTTCTTGCCGGGCGGGCGCATGCGCTCCAGGCGGACGTGGTCCATGGTGAGGTGGACGCCGCTGGTGGTGAGCAGGTGGTCGACGCCGTCCTTCTGGACGTCGCCGCCGGCGCCGAGGCTGACGCCCCAGGAGCGGACGGTGGCGCCGTTCTTCTTGACGGTGAGGCGGTGGGACTTGCCGTTGATGCTGACGACGTGCGAGTCACCGATCTTGAAGCTGCGGGTGACGTCCTTGTCGCCGAAGACGTTGTCGCCGATCTTCAGCCCGGCGTAGTGGATCTTGACGTTGACCTTCTGGTGCGCCTTCCACGGCCGCTTCGGGCGGAACACGACCGAGGGCAGGCCGTTGAAGGACTCGCCGGCGCTCAGCCAGCGCCAGGCGCCCTCGGTGGGGGTGGTCGAGGAGATCTCGATGGCGCGCTCGACGGCGGGCTTGGCCTTCTCGGGGACGGCCTTGGTGAACTGGATGAAGACCGGCATTCCGGTGCCGACCGTCTCGTTCTGGCTCGGCACGATGCTGTTGACGCGGGTGGCGGCGGTGGCGCGGCTCGCGCGGAACGCGCTGGTCGCGGTGGTGGACTTGCCCTTGTCCGAGGTCGCCGTCGCCGACACCTGGTAGCTGCCGCCGGGCTGCAGCGTCCACTTCGTCTTCCACTTGGTCTTGTCGGCGGACAGGGCGCCGGGGACGTCGGTGCCCTTCAGCTTCACCGAGACGTTGCCGAGCGTGCCGCCGGCGGCGGTGACCGAGATGCCCTCGTCCGGGCGGGCCTTGCCGCTGCCGTTCGCCGGAGTGATCGTCACCTGGGGGGCGTCGTTCGCGGCCTTCGCCGTCGTCCCGCCGCTGCCGTCGTCGCCGCTGCTGCCGCACGCGGTCGCCAGCCCCAGGACCAGCGCCATCACCAACGCCTTACTGCGCACCGTTCTCCCTCAACTGCCCGCCGGGCCCGCGTGACGCGGGGCGGCAACAAGATCGCTTACGGAACGGCCCGTTGTTCCCGTCCCGCCCGGGAGGCGGGACGGCCGGTCTCGGCGTCCGACCCACTTTAGACGTCCATGGTCCCCCGAAGGTTGGCGTCCGGTGGCCGTTTCGCGGGATCTTTCTTCCTCCGCGGCGTCCCGTCGATCTTCTCTTCAAGACTCCGGCGGCGCCGGTTAAAACCGGCGATCTGCGTCCTGACCGGCTGCGATGCTGTCCCTGGCCGCCCCGCGACGGCCCCCGCAGGGTGAGTTCTTGTCAGGTGAAAGGGACGCGCGATGAGAGCCCAGGGGCTGAGTCCCTCCATCGACTCCGGCGCGGCCCTCCCGGATCTCGCGGCGGCCGGCGACTGGCCGGTCGTCCGCGGCGGGTCGCGGATCCTGGCCGGACTGTACCCGGTGTGCCTGGCCGTCGCGGAGGGCTGGGCGATGGCAGGCGCCGTGTCCCTCGGCCATGCCGGCGCGCTGCCGGGCGTGGCCGCCTTAACCCTGATCGCGCTGAACGCGTCCGGCGGGCTCTACCGGGTGCGCCGCAGCCCCTCGCTCCTCGCCGACGCGGTGCCCGTCGCCGTCCGGACGCTGCTCGTCGGCGCCGCCGTCGCGCTGGCACTGTCGGACGCGGCGATGTGGCCGTGGACGGTCGCCGCATGCGGGACGGTCCAGTTCGCCGCCCGCGCGTTCGCGAACGCGGCCGTCCGGACGTACCGGTGCCGCCGCACCCGGGCGCGCGCCGCCCTCGTCGTCGGGACGGGTCCGACGGCCGAGCACATGCTCGACATCCTGCGCGAACGCGGCGAGTTCGGGCTCGCGACGGTCGGGCAGGTGGCCGCGGGACGCGAACGGGGACGGCCGGGCGCCGCCCCCGTCCTCGGGGAGACCTCCGACCTGCCCGCCCTCGTCGGCGAGCACGGGATCGGCACGCTGGTCGTCGTCGCCGAGGACATCCACCCCGACCATCTGGACGCGGTGCTGCGCCTGTCGTTCCAGCTGCCGTGCGAGACGCTGCTCGTCCAGGCGCCGTCGGACGTCGTGCCGGTGGCGGCGGTGCGGCGCGAGTACCTCGCCGGGCTGCCGTGCGCGCGGGTCGGCTGGCGGCTCCGCGACCCGGCCGCGCGGCTGGCCAAACGCGTGCTCGACGTCGTGGGGGCGCTCCTCCTGCTGGTTCTCGCGCTGCCGGTGCTCGCGGCGTGCGCGGTCGCCGTCCGGGCCGAGGGCGGGCCCGGCGTGCTGTTCCGGCAGCGGCGGATCGGGTGCGGCGGCGAGGAGTTCGTCCTGCTGAAGTTCCGGACGCTGAAGCCGGCGGACGAGCGCGAGTCCGACACCCGCTGGACGGTGAAGAACGACCACCGCATGGGACGTGTCGGGCGCGTGCTGCGCGACACGTCGCTGGACGAGCTGCCGCAGCTGTGGAACGTCGTCCGCGGCGACATGAGCCTCGTCGGGCCGCGCCCGGAACGCCCCCATTTCGTGGAGCAGTTCTCCCGCACCTGCCCCGGCTACATGCTGCGGCATCGCGTCCCGGTCGGGATGACGGGCTGGGCGCAGATCCACGGGTTCCGCGGCGACACGTCCATCGAGCTGCGGGCCAGGCTCGACAACCACTACATCGACCACTGGTCGTTCACCGGCGATCTGAAGATCCTGCTGCTGACGGCACGGGCGATGCTCTGCCGGGACGCCGGATGACGGCCCAGGCGCCGGCCGCCCCCCTGCTCGCCAAGGCGCTTCCGAGGCGCCCGAGCTGGCTGGTCGCGGCGACCGTCGCGACCATCGGGATCCCGCCGGGCGCGGAGGCGTTCGGGCCCGGCGTGCAGGTCACGGCGGGGGACGTCGCCAGCGGCGTGCTCGTCCTGGCGGCCGTGTTCCTGCTGCTCACCGGGCGGGTCGAGATGCCGGGCAAGGCGCTGCTCGCGTTCGGGCCGCTGGTCGCGGCGCTCGGGATCAGCACCGTGCACTCGGCCGACATCGGGTCCAGCGCCGCCGGGTTCGTCCGCGATCTGCAGGTCTTCGTGCTGGTGCCGCTGGCCGTCGTCCTGCTGGTCAGGGACCGCCGGGACCTCGCGATCGTCTGCTCGGCGGTGCTCGGCCTCGGGCTCGCGGAGGCGCTGTACGGGGTCTGGCAGGCGGGCACCGGGAACGGCGCGTCGATGGACGGCCAGAACATCCGGGCGGTCGGCACGTTCGGCGCGCTCGACGTGATGGCCATGTCGATCGTCGTCGGGTTCGCGTTCCTCGTGCTGACCGCGTTCGCGCTGTCGGCGCCCGGCCGCGGCGCGGCCGCCGTCCCGGCCGCGCTGGCCGGGCTGGTCGTGCTGGCCGCCGCCCTCGCGCTCGCGCTCAGCCGCGGCACGTGGCTCGCGCTCGGCGCCGCCGCCGTCCTCGCCCTGGTGATCTTCGACCGGTGGACGGCCGTCAAGGTGCTGACCTGCTGCGGCGCCCTGCTGCTGATCCTGGCGGGGGTCGCCGGCGGCGGGCAGGCGGTCGTCGAGCGGTCCAAGTCGATGGCCGGCTCGATCAGCCATCCGGACCGGTCGGTGGACGACCGCTACAACCTGTGGGCCGCCGCCGTCCGGATCTGGGAGGACCATCCAGGCACCGGCGTCGGCGTGAAGAACTTCCCGGCCTACCGCGACACCTACGCCGGGATCGAGCTGTCGTCCGGCAGCGAGACCGCCGACCCGGTGAACGGGTACGCCCGGCAGCCGCTGCTGTCGCCGCACAACGAGTACCTGCTGTTCCTGTCCGAGCAGGGCGTGGTGGGGTTCGCCGGGTTCGCGGCGCTGCTCGCCGTGATCGTCGCCGGGCTGTGGACGCGCCGCCGCACCCGCGACCCGTTCTGGCTCGCGGCCGTCGCGCTGATGGCGTTCCTGCTGGTCAACTTCCTGTACGCGGACCTCGGCGGGCCGACCTGCCCGCTCGTCGCGATCGTCCTCGGCATCGCCGCCGCCCGTTCGTTCGGGGAGGTGCGGCGATGACGTCGGTCGGACGCGCCGCCGCGCTGTCGGGCGTGCTCATCGCCGCCGGCACCGGGCTCGGGTTCCTGCGCGACCTCGCGATGGCGCACATGTTCGGCGCCAGCGGCAGCACGGACGCGTTCCTCGTCGCCTGGACGATCCCCGAGACCGTCTCGCCGCTCCTCATCGAGGACGCCATGGCGCTGCTCATGGTCCCCGTCGTCACCCGGCTGCTCGCGCGCGGCGACGGCCTGCGGCCCCTGGTCGGGACGACGCTGCCGCGCATGGTGCTCGGCCTGTCGCTGGTCACGGTCACGCTCGCGGTCGCAGCGCCCCTCGTCGTGGACGTCCTCGCCCCCGGCCTCCCCGACCACGGGCCGGCCGTCCGGTGCGTCCGGCTGACGGCGATCACCGTTGTGACGTTCGGCGTCGCCGGCTTCATGAGCGCCACCCTCCGCGCGCACCACCGGTTCGGCCCGCCCGCCGCCATCTACCTCGCCTACAACGTCGGGATCCTCGCGCTGATCGCGGGCTTCTCCGGCGTCGTCGGCATCACCAGCGCGGCGATCGGCGTCGCCTGCGGCAGCCTCCTGATGGTCGCCGTCCAGACCCCCGCCTTCCTCCGCTGCCTCCGCGAAGCCCCCGCCCCGTCCCAGAATGTGGACATCCGGCTGGGGATCGCGGCGGTCGCGCCGGTCGTCGTCTACACGGTCACGCGGCAGGCGCAGGTGTTCGTGGAGCGGTTCATCGGGTCCGAGCTGGCGGCGGGGTCGATCTCGCACCTGAACTACGCGCAGAAGGTCGCGCAGGTGCCGATGGTGCTGTCGCTGCTCATCGTGACGGTGACGTTCCCCCGGCTCGCCCGCGCGTCGGCGGACGGGGACACCGCCGAGGTCGCCCGCCGCATCCAGCAGGACCTCGCCGTCGCGAGCGCGATGGTGCTGGCGGCGGCGGCGTTCCTCGTCGCGTTCGCGCCCGCCGTCACCAAAGTCCTGTTCGAGCACGGCGAGTTCACCGCCGACGACACCCGCAGCACCGCGTCCATCATGCGCGTCTACGCGCTCGGGCTGTGGGGACAGTCGGCCGTCGGACTCGCCGCCCGCGCGTTCTTCGCGCAGCGGCGGCCGACCTGGCGGCCCGCGGCCGTGCTCGGCATCGGGCTGGCCGCGACGGCGGCGATCGGCGGGGCGTTCGCCCCCTTCGCCGGGACGCTCGCGCTGGCCGCCGCGAACGCCGCCGGGATCACGCTCGCCGCCGTCCTGCTGCTGGCCGGGCTGCGGCACGGCGTCGCACCGGTCTCGCCGGGACGCGTCGCCGCCGACGTGTCCCGCCTCATGCTCGCCGCGGCCGGGGCCTGCGCGGCGGGACTTCTCGCCGCCGCGGCCTGGGACGCGCCGGTGCTCGTCCACCTGGCCGTGGGCGGGGTCGTGACGGGGGCCGCCTTCGCCGCCCTCACCGTCCTGGCGGGACCCGACCTCGTCGCTCCATGGATCGCTTCAGGGCCGCTCCGCGCGCTGGTCCGGCGCGGCCGCACCGAATCGGGGGATACCTGTGAGCCAGCCGACAGAACCGACACATCTGACCGAACCGGCCAGGACCGCGATGGACATCCGGCCGGCGCCGCTGGTGCTGATGTACCACTCGGTGGACCACTTCGATGAGGACCCGCACCTGGTGACGGTGTCGCCCGCCCGGTTCGAGCGGCAGATGGCGTGGCTGCGGGCGCGGGGCCTGCGCGGCGCCGGCATGAGCGAGCTGCTGGACGCCCACGCCGCCGGACGGTCCCGCGGCCTCGTCGGGCTCACGTTCGACGACGGGTACGCCGACTTCGCGACGCGGGCCGTCCCGGCGCTGGTGCGGTACGGGTTCGGCGCGACGGTGTTCGTCGTGTCCGGGCGGATCGGCACCTACAACGCGTGGGACGACGGCCCGCGCAAGCCGCTGATGACGGGCGAGCAGATCCGGACCGTGGCGGCCGCCGGCATCGAGGTCGCCTCGCACGGACGCCACCACGTCTCACTCCCTGAGACGGACGACACCGAGCTTCGCGAGGAGCTCGAAGAGAGCCGGGCCGCTCTGGAGGACCTCGTCGAAGCCCCCGTCACCGGCTTCGCCTACCCGTACGGGCACGCCACCGCCCGCGAGGTCGAGGCGGTGCGCGCCGCCGGATACGACTACGCCTGCGACATCGGCCCCGAGGAGCCGGCACGGCACGCGCTGCCCCGCACCTACGTCGGCGACCGGGACGGGCCCGTGCGGCTGCGCCTCAAGGTCGTCCGGCACGAACTGCGGCGCCGGAGCCGCGTGTGACCCGGGTCCTGCACGTCATCACCGGGCTCGAGCACGGCGGCGCCGAGCGGCAGCTCGCGCTCCTGCTGCGCCACCTGCCGGTGGCCGGCGAGCCGGTGACCAGCGAGGTCGCCACCCTCACCCGGACCGGGACGCTGGGCGCCGAGATCCGCCGCGCGGGCGTGCCCGTCCACGAGATCGGGATGCGCGGCAACCGG
This sequence comes from Actinomadura darangshiensis, assembly GCF_004349235.1. Lineage (GTDB taxonomy): Bacteria > Actinomycetota > Actinomycetes > Streptosporangiales > Streptosporangiaceae > Spirillospora > Spirillospora darangshiensis. The sequence goes on from NZ_SMKY01000107.1 coordinate 24,865, forward strand.
GACCTCGCGGCACTGCCCCGCCTAGCCCGGCTGATCCGCCAGGGCCGGTACGACGTCGTCCACACGCACCTGTACCGGGCGTGCGTCTACGGCCGGATCGCCGCCCGCATGGCCGGGACGCCCCGCGTCATCGCCACCGAGCACTCGCTCGGCGACGGCCACATCGAGGGGCGGCCCACGACGCGCGGCGTCCGGGCGCTCTACCGGGCGACCGAGCGGCTCGGGTCCACGACGGTCGCGGTGTCGCCGACCGTCGCCGGCCGGCTGCGCGGCTGGGGCGTGCGCCCCGGCCGGATCGTCGTCATCCCGAACGGCATCGACGCCGCCGCGTTCGCGTTCGACTCCGCCCGCCGCGCCGCGACCCGCCGCCGCCTCGGCATCGGCCCCGGCGAGCCCGTCGTCGGCGCGGTCGGACGGCTCGTCCCCACCAAGCGCTTCGACCTGCTGATCGACGCGGTCGCGCCGCTGGACGGCGTCCGGCTGCTGCTCGCGGGCGCCGGCCCGATGCGCGCCGCGCTCGAACGGCGGGCGCACGAGCGCGGCGTCCCCGTCGTGTTCACCGGCGGGACGTCGGACGTCGCCGGCGCCCTCGCCGCGATGGACGTCCTCGCCGCACCGTCGGTCCAGGAGACGTTCGGGCTCGGCGTCCTGGAGGCGCTCGCCGCCGGGCTGCCCGTCCGGTACACGACCTGCCCCGCCATCGACGACCTCCCGCCCGGCGCGGCCCCGGACGCCCGCCGGCTCCCCACCGACGCCCGGATCTGGAGCGACGAGCTCGCCCGCGTCCTGCGCGCCCCCCGCGACCGGACCCGGGTGCCGCCCGTCGTCGCCCGCTACGCCATCGCCGAGCAGGCCGCCGAGCTCGCCCGGCTCTACCGCCCCGAGCCGTCCGTCCGCGGGGCCGCACCGATTCGAGAAAGGGCTCAGGATGCCGCAACGTGACGCCGGGAACAGGCCGCGGAGACCGTCCCGCCGGGCCGGGACGCTCACGAGGAGGTCCCGCCGGGTGCGCGGGCCGCTGACCGCGCTGCTGCGCCGCTTCGGCGCGTCCATCGCGCTCGTGCTCGCCGGGTTCCTCGGCGGGCTCGGCTACGCCCTGTTCGCGCCCACCACCTACACCGCGACCGCGTTCGTCCTGGTCGTGGACGACGGCGGCGGCGGCGACCAGGGCCCGGCGGCGGTCAGCTTCGCGCAGGCCTACGGGCGGCTCGCGCCGCTCCCGGAGACCCTCGCCTACTCCTCGATCCGGCTGCCGCGGGGCGCGGCCGGCGCGACCCGCGAGCACATCCAGGCGTCCACCTCGCCGGACACGCCGCTGATCCGGCTCGCCGGCAGCGCCGGGACGGCGCGGGACGCCGCCGCGTTCGCCAACGCCGCCGCCGACGCGCTCGTCCGCTACGGGACCTCGCACCGCACCGACACCGGCGTCCGCGTCGCGCCGATGACCCTCGCCTCGCCGCCGGCCGCGCCGTCGTCGCCGAACCTGCCGCTGGGCGTCGCCGTCGGGACCGCGTCCGGGATCCTGCTCGCCGGCCTCACCGCCGCCGTGCGGAGCGGCCGCCGCGGCCGCCGCGACGCGGCCCGCCCCGCCGCCGTTCCCGCCCC
>NZ_SMKY01000108.1 GCF_004349235.1 Actinomadura darangshiensis
CTCTCGTCCCGCCGCGTCCCCCCGGGCCCCTCCCGCCGGGTCTCCTGCGGAGGCTTCCCATCGAATTCGCCCACAGCAGCCCCGTCTAGCCCTCGTCCTTGATGGTCCGGCCGCCGGGACCGCCGGGCGCCTGCGGGCGCGATGGATGACCAGGGTCCGATGGATGCGTCATCGCCGTCGTCTCCAGTGTGGGGCCGCTTACAGGGAGACTCTAGAGCGCCGCACGTCCGTCTGGCGTGCTCGCCGGGCCGGAACCGCCGCGGCGGCGGAATCGGACATGACCGAATCGCACCGTCCGTTCCGGCCGTATCCCGGTGCGGACGAAATTGGGTCTCTGGTCCCTGGGCACTATACGGAGAATCCATTCAATGGCGGCTCGAACGCACTCGGCCGCCGGCCTGAGAAAAGCCCGAGCCGCCTACCTGGCGGATCGGTGATCGGCACCTTTTCCGGTCCCGTTACCGGCGCCAGGGCCAGGGGCCCTGTCCAGGGCCCCTGGTCTCATTCGCTGACCGGCTGTGGACTCCGGTCCGGCCGTTGATCGTTGCCTCCCGTTTCGGGAGAATGTCGAGGTCCGCCGCCCGGGGAGGTGAAATGGCACGTTCCATTCCGACCGGCCGCGGGGTTCGTGCGGCCCACGGTGTGCCCGCGACCGTCGCCGGAATGGGCCTGCCCGGTGTCGTCGCAGGTCAGGGCGCCTTTCTCCAAAAGTTTCGAAAATTCTTGCCCGGGGCGGGGAACTCGGGCAATGTGCACGGCATCGAAGAACACGATGCTCACGATTTAGGGCCGCTCGCCCCGGCGAGAAGTGCTATTCGCTTGAGTGCGAACAGTTGTGCTGACTATCGTCAGCGCCCCCGTAATCGGACGATTGCGGGAATCCAATGATCGTCCGCCGCCGCGAACGGGAGGGGTCGGCAAGGTGAGACCCGAAGACCATCCGGGGTGCCCGTGACCGCGGTCGTGCTCGCCGGCGATTTCCCCAGCACGGGCATCCTGCGGGCCTCCGTCGCCCAGCGGATCGCCTTGGACGGCGCGGGCGGGGACACCGCGCCCGCGTTCATCGACCACATGGCCCGCGCCCTGCAGACGCGGGGAGCGGTCCTGGTGGTGTATCCCGAGTGGAAGGGGAAGGGGACCCGCCGGCTCGTCCAGCTGGCACGCGCGGCGCTGCTCACCGACCGCATCGCGGGGGTGGCGCTCGACCTGCCTCCGATCGCGCTCTCGCTGGTCGCCGACCAGCTGACGTTCGCGTCGTCCTACGCGCGGCCCGGGGTGCTGGTGGGCTTGGCCCACCGCTTGCGCGAAACCCTCTACGCGGGCGCCTGGGTGAACAGCGTCGCTCGCCTTGAGCACATCAAGACCGGGCTCGGGGCGCACGTCTCGTCCTACCTGCCGGGCGGTGCGTTCGCCGTGACGGCCGGATGCCAAGCGGGGGTGCACCGCATCACCGCGGCCAAGCCCGTGCCGGACCTCGGCGCGCGTCCGGGCGATCCGGTGCTGATGCTCTTCGGCGGCACGAACGGCGACACCGAATGGCTGCAGCAGAAGCTGCGGCCGGCGGTCGCGGCCGTTTCGGCGACGCTGGTCGCGCCCCAGCCGCTCGGCGCGGAGTACTGGGGCACCAAGAAGTACGTCGAGTTCGTCGCGTTCAGCGGCCACCCGCAGGCACTGCAGAGCCTGCTGTCCGATTTCGTCTACCGGCCGTGCGGATGGTGCGGGGAGCCGACCGCGCTGCCGCACTGCCCGCTCTGCCAGATGACACAGCCGGCACCGCCTCCCAGCCCGGAGGCGGTGCAGGACCAGCCTGCCGACGTACCCGCCGTCGAGGCGGACGTACCCGTCGCCGGGGCGGACGTACCCGTCGCCGGGGCGGACGTACCCGTCGCCGGGGCCGGCGCGGACCGGACCCCCACCGCGGAGGCGGACGAGATCGCGGTGCTCCTCCAACCCGCGCCGCGGCGGCCCGCGGCGGCGGACCCCCGGCTCATACCGGCGCCCAGGGCGACGTCCGGCGACGAATGGCCGCGCGCCGGAACCGTCGCCTTCGGTCCCCGGGACCGCCCCTAGAAGCCTCCCCCAACCCCTGGATCGAGATCGGAGTTCCATGAATCCGCGGCAGCGACGTGGAGTTCTGCTGATGATCTTGGCTGCGCTCGGCGCGGTCTTCGTGTTCGTCAGTGTGGTCGGATATGTCGGCTCGGTGCGCGCCGAGGTCGGGCAGATGACCGAGGTGCTGCAGTTCACCAAGCCGGTCAAGGCGTTCGTCCCGATCGACGGGAGCATGGTCCGCAAGGCCAGGATCCCGGTGAAGTGGGTGTCGAAGTCGATGCTCACCGAGACGAGGCAGCTCGACGGCAAGGCCGCCGGGACCGACATCCAGCAGGGCGCCTACGTCGACAAGGGCATGCTCGTCGACCGGCCCGCCCTCAAAGCGGGGCAGCGTGAGATCGCGAGCCTCATCAACGCCGAGACGGGCGTCGCCGGGCAGGTCAAGCCCGGCATGACGGTCGACATCTACGCCACCTTCCAGGAGCAGCAGCAGAGCCGCCAGCGCGCCTGCGCACTGCGGATCATCAGCAAGGCGCTGGTCAAGGAGGTCGGGCAGCTCCAGAGCCAGCAGGGCACCAAGGCCGACGACGTCGACCAGGTCGTGCCGATCACGTTCGTGCTGAGCGCCGAGGACAGCCTGAAGCTCACGCACGCCGAGAGCTTCGCGCAGGAGGTCCGGCTCGCGCTCATCAGCCGCGAGGGCGAGGCGACCACCCCGAAGCTCGGCCCCGTCTGCCAGGCCACCCCGTCGAGTTAGGTGCGCGCATGAGTGTTCGGATCCTGCTGGGCGTCACCGACCCGGAGCTGGTCGACGCCCTGCGGACGCAGCTGGGCGAGCTCGCCGACGTCGAGCTCGCCGCGGTCGAGCGCTCGTCCAACGACGTGACGGGCGCGGTCAACAGCATCCCGGCCATCGACGTCATCCTGGTCGACCAGGACATCGCGGGGCTGCCGGCGCTCGACCTCATCCGCGACCTGACCCGCCGGCATCCGCAGCTCGGGCTCGTGCTGATCACGACGGACCAGACCGCGGAGACCTACCACCAGGCGATGTCGGTGGGCGCGCGCGGCGTGATCTCGCGCGAGCCCGCCCTGTCGGAGCTGCAGAACCGGATCGAGGCGGCCGCCGACTGGGCCCGCAGCGTCAAGCGGCACATCGACCCGGCCCGCGCGTCCGCCGCCCCGGACCGGTCCGGACGCGTCGTCGCCGTGGTCGGCGCCAAGGGCGGTACCGGGACGACCACGCTCGCCGTCCACCTGGCGGGCGCCGCGCTGGCCGCCCGGCAGACCGTCTGCCTGGTCGACATGGACCTGCAGAAGGGGGACGTCCCCAGCTACCTGGACATCACCCACCGGCGCAGCATCGCCGACCTGATCGGCGCGGCCGACGAGCTGGACGGATCGATCCTGGCCGATGCGCTCTACATTCACCAGGACGGCCTGCACACCCTGCTGGCCCCGGCCGAGGGGGAGCGCGCCGAAGAGGTCACCGCCAAGGCGGCCCGCCAGATCCTCGCGGCACTGCGGTCGCGCTACGACCTCGTCATCGTCGACTGCGGCGCGTTCCTCACCGACGGCAGCGCCATGTCGATCGAGATCGCCGACCGGCTGCTGGTGACCGCGACCCCGGACCTGCCGTCCATCCGCGCGGTGAAGCGGTTCGCCGCGCTCTGCGGCCGGCTCAACCTGCGCAAGCCGGACGACCTGTCGGTCGTGCTCGTCCGCCAGGACCGCAAGAACGAGGTGCAGCCGGACTTCGCGCGCAAGGTGCTCGGCCTGCCGATGCTGAAGGCCGGCGTCCCCGCCGTCTTCCGCGGCCTGGAGGAGGCGGCCAACACCGGGTCGCCGGCGGCCGTGGACAACGCGGCCTTCCGCCGCGCGATCGGGCAGGTCGCGCTGGAGGCCGGGGTCATCGACGAGGGGGCCGTCGCGGCGGCCGGCGCGGGCAAGGGCAGGGCCCGCGGGGACAGCGGCCGGGGGGACGCCGGCGTCGCGCTCACCGAGTTCGCCGGCATCTTCTTCATGATCGTGTTCCTCATCGTCCTGTGCTGGGAGGTCGTCCTCATCGGGCTCACCTCGATGTACACCGGCCACGCCGCCAACGAGGCCGCGCGCGCCGTGGCCGTGCTCGGCTACCAGACGCCGGAGGCGCGGGCCGAGGTGCGCCGCCGCACCGCCGAGCGCGTGCCCGGGATGATGCGGCCGGACGACCACCTGCGGATCAAGATCGTCAACGGCTACGCCGAGGTCAGCATGGACGCGCCCGCGATGCTCGCCTCCTGGCACGTGCCCTTCGAGCTGACCGCCAGATCCAAGATCGTGAAGGAGGGCAGGCCATGACCCGCGGCGCGTCCGGCCGGTCGCGGCGGTCCGCGGCGGCGCCCGGCGACCGCGGCGGGGTCAGCCTGGAGTTCGCGGGCGTGCTGCCGAGCGTGCTCACGGTGATCTTCTTCTGCCTGGAGTTCCTGCTGGTCGGCATCACCGTCGAACGGGTCGAGAACGCCGCCCGGACGGGCGCGCGGGTCGCCGCGCAGCGGCAGGAGGCCGGCGCCTGCGAGACCGCCGCGATGCAGGCCATGCCCGGCTGGCTCAACGAGAAGAAGGTCACGTCGGCCACCCGGGACGGCGGCGTGGTCTGCCGGGTGCGCGCCAAGGTGCCGGTGCTGATCAAGGGGGTCCCGCTGGACTTCACCATGACCCGCACCGTCGAGATGCCGGTGGGGTGACGCATGGGACTCAGGGATCGGCTCGAACAGGACCGCACCGGCCAGCGGCGCGACATGGCGCAGGGCGTGGCGCAGTGGCGGACGCGGCTGCTGGAAGAGGTCGACCTCGACGAGATGGCCGCACTCGACGTCCCGCAGCGCCGGGCTCGGCTGGAGAAGGTCACCGACCACATCATCAGCCGGGAGGGGCCCGTCCTGTCCGCCCGGGAACGCGCCGCCCTCATCCGGCGCGTCGTCGACGAGGCGCTCGGCCTCGGCGTGCTGGAGCCGCTGCTGGCCGACTCCGGCATCACCGAGATCATGGTGAACGGCCCCGACGACATCTACGTGGAACGCGGCGGGCGGGTGCACCGGATCGAGAGCACGTTCGCCAGCGAGGAGCAGCTCTACCAGACCATCGACCGGATCGTCGCCCAGGTCAACCGGCGGGTGGACGAGTCCAGCCCCATGGTGGACGCGCGGCTGCCGAGCGGCGAGCGGGTCAACGTGATCATCCCGCCGCTGTCGCTGACCGGGCCGGTGCTGACCATCCGCCGGTTCCCGCGCGCGTTCACCATCGACGACCTCGTCCAGCTGGGCAGCGTGGACGCCTCCGCCGGCGTGCTGCTCGCCGAGTTCGTGAAGGCGCGGCTCAACGTGGTCATCTCCGGCGGCACCGGCACCGGCAAGACCACGATGCTGAACGCCCTGTCGGCGTTCGTCCCGGCGTGGGAGCGCGTCGTCACGATCGAGGACTCGGCCGAGCTCCGGCTCCAGCAGGACCACGTGATCTCGCTGGAGTCCCGTCCGCCCAACATCGAGGGTTCCGGCCAGGTCACCATCCGCGACCTGGTGCGCAACGCGCTGCGGATGCGTCCCGACCGCATCATCGTCGGCGAGGTGCGCGGGCCCGAGACCGTCGACATGCTGCAGGCGATGAACACCGGCCACGAAGGATCGATGGTGACCGTGCACGCCAACTCGGCCGACGACGCGATCTACCGGCTGCAGACGCTCGCGAGCATGAGCGAGGTGAAGCTGCCCTTCGAGACGATCCGCGACCAGATCAACAGCGCCATCGACGTGATCGTCCACCTGAACCGGGGGGCCGACGGATCGCGCCGGATCGGGGAGATCGCCGTGGTCGCCTCCCGCCGGCAGGAGGCGTTCAAGCTCCAGGCGGTCTACCGGTTCGAGCCCGACCCGCTGAAGGCCGACCGGATCGTGCGGGGCCGGATCCGCCGCTCCGCGCTGCCGGAGAACCTCCAGCGGCGCCTCTTCGGCGCCGGGCTGGAGACTCCCGAGCCCTTCCGGGCGGGCGACCCGCCGTCGACGTTCCAGGGGGCCCCGTGAACATTCCCTTGCCGGCCATCCTCGTCTGCCTGGCGGTCGTCCTCGCCGTCGCGACGTGGGGCCTCTACGAGTACTTCCGCGGCGTGAACCAGCGCCGGATCCTCAGCGCGCGCGGTGCGCTGGACGACGGCGAGCGCGTCGCCGCCGGTGCGCTCGACCGGCTGGACCGGGCGCTGCGCAGGACCGAGCTGGGCAAGGCGATCGATCGCCGGATCGTCGCGTCCGGCTCCCGGATGAAGGTCTCGACGTTCACCCTCATGGCGGTCCTCGGCGGCGGGGCGGCGGTGTTCGTCATCGGGTCCTGGATGGCGCCGGTGTTCGGCATCGCCGCGGCGATCGGGGTCGTCTTCCTCCTGCTCACCTACCTGCGCCGCAAGGAGGAGCGCCGCCGGGACGCGTTCGTCGCGCAGCTCCCGGAGCTGGCGCGCGTGCTGTCCAACGCGACGAGCGCCGGGCTGGTGATGCGCACCGCCCTCGAACTCGCCGCCGACGAGCTGGAGGACCCGGCCCGCGGCGAGCTGAAGCGCACCTCCGACGCCCTGCGCCTCGGGCAGCCCGTCGACCAGGCGCTCCGGGACCTGGGCGACCGGATGCCGTCCCGGGAGCTCGCCGTGCTCGTGTCCACCCTGGTGGTGTCGGCGCGGTCCGGCGGGTCGCTGGTCACCTCGCTGCGGACGATCGCCGACACGCTGGAGGACCGCAAGGAGATCCACCGCCAGATCAAAACGATCATGGGCGAGGTCGTGGTCACCAACTACGCGGTCGGCGCCATGGGCGTCGGCGGCCTGGTCATGCTGAACATGATCATGCCGGGGTCGCTGCGGGCGATGAGCGAGAACCTCGTCGGCCAGGTCATCCTCGCGGCGGCCGCGGCGGCCTTCACGCTCAGTGTGATCATCATTCGCCGGCTCACCCGGGTGGAGGTCTGAGGCCATGCTCCCCGTCTACCTCATGGGACTCGGCGCCGCCGCGTGCGTCCTGCTCGGCCTCCGGGGCCTCCAGTTGGCCCGCGCGGACGAGCAGGTGGCCGTCTCGGCGATGCCGCCGTCCCCCAAGCGCAAGAACGACCTGTCGGTGTTCGTGCGGATCGCCGACCGGCTGGGCGCCCCGCTGGCCAGGCCGACGCAGGAACTGCTCGCGCCGCAGAAGACGAAGATCCTCAGGCGGATCGAGCAGGCGGGCCGTCCCGGCGGGATGACCTACGAGTCCTACTGCCGGCAGTCCGCGGGATTCCTCGTGCTGTTCGGCGTCCCCGGGGTGTTCCTGATGCTGCAGGGGGAGATGCTGTACGGGGCCGCCTGCCTGCTCGGCGCCCTCCAGCACGAGGGCGTGATCAGAGCCCGGATGCGCAAGCGGCAGGACCAGATCCAGCGGTCCATGCCCGACTTCCTGGACGTGCTGGCGGTGACCGTGGCCGCCGGGCTCAGCTTCCGGCACGCCCTGGAACGCGTCGCCGAGAGCATGCCCGGGGCGCTCGCGGACGAGTTCACCGTCGCGCTGCGCCAGATGGACCTCGGCACCCCGCGCCGGCAGGCGTTCGAAGACCTCCGCAAACGCAACGACTCGGAGGCGGTCGGCCAGTTCGTCACCGCCATCCTGCAGGCCGAGGAGCTCGGGGCGCCGCTGTCCAGCGCGCTCAACGACATCGCGCTGGACATGCGCCGGGAGTCGGCCCAGTGGTCCAAGCAGAAGGCCCAGAAGATCTCGCCCCAGATCACCGCGGTCACCGCGTTCCTGGTGCTGCCGGCGCTGCTGGCGGTCATGGCCGGGGCCATGTTCATCGGGGCCAACGGAGGAGGTCTGGGTGATCTCGGCAACCCATGACGGCCCGGTGCACGGGAAGACGGTGCACGAGACGACGGTGCACGAGAAGACGGTGCACGAGACGACGGCGCACAAGACGATGGTCCTCGAACGGGTCGGCAGCGCGTTCTCCCTGCTGATGCAGGTGCGGATGCTGATCGCGGCCATCACCCTGGGGCTCATCCCCGCCAGCCGGATCTCGCCCAAGGTCTTCGTCCTGGTGGCGCTGCTCGCGCTGGCGTCCTGGCAGGCGGCCAGGCATTGGCGGACGATCGTCCCGTGGCTGCTCAGATGGCCCGCGCTGGCGATCGTCGACGTGGCGCTGTCGTTCGTCGTGCTCGGCATCGGGGGCACCTCGGGGCCGTTCCTGATGGCCACCGTCGTCACCGCCGCCATCGCCGGGCTCCTCTTCGGCTGGCGCGGCATGCTGGTGATCTCGATACTGCAGGTCGCCGGCTACTACACGGCCTTCGCACTGACGCTGGACGAGGCCGGCGGCGACATCGCGACGTTCCAGACGGTGCTCGGGCAGCCCGTCTACTACCCGCTGGCCGGCTACGCCGGGGTGGCCCTGCGCCGCCTGTTCGACCAGCAGATACGCGAAGCGCAGGCGCGCGCCCGCGCGGAGGCGCGGGCGGCGGCCGCCGACGAGCGGGGCCGGCTGGCCAGGGAGATGCACGACTCGCTGGCCAAGACCCTGCACGGCATCGCCATGGCCGCCACCGCGCTGCCGCTCTGGGTCCGCAAGGACGCGGAACGCGCGGCGGAGGAGGCCGCGAACCTCGCCGCCGCCACCGCGATCGCGTCCCGGGAGGCGCGCACCCTGCTCGACGAGATGCGTTCGGACAACCTCAGCCTCCCGCTCGCCGGTGCGCTGCGGGAGACCGCCGAACGATGGGCGTCCGCCAAAGGCGTGGCCGTGCACTGCGACCTCGAACCCGAGATCGACGTGGAACTGCGGAAACGCTCCGAGGTGCTCTCGATCCTCTCCGAGGTCCTCGCCAACGTCGAACGGCACGCGGCGGCGACCTCGGTGGCCGTCCGGCTGGCCCGCGACGACGGCATGGCCATTCTCTCCGTGCGGGACAACGGCAAGGGATTCCGCATGGAAAGCGTCGAGAACCTCGCGCGTGAGGGCCACTACGGCCTGATCGGCCTGTACGAGAGAGCGGAAAGGGTCGGCGGCACGGTCATCATCGGCTCCGAACCGGGCGCGGGGACCAGGATCCTGCTCCGGATGCCGGTCCAGGAGCCGGCCGGCACGGCCGGGAACGATCTCGCGGAGGTGGGTTGAGATGCCGGAAATCAAGGTCCTGATCGCCGACGACAACCCGGTGGTCCGCGCCGGGCTCGCGTCGATGCTGGAGGCCGCCGGCATCGCGGTCGTCGCGCAGGTGGGGGACGGGCAGACCGCCATCGAGACGGCCGACCGGCTGCGCCCCGACCTGGCCCTGCTGGACGTGCGGATGCCCCTGGTCAACGGGATGGACGCCGCCGCGGTGATCTCCGAGCACACCCGGGTCCTGATGCTCACTTACACCTCCGCGCCCGAAGTGATCCGCACGGCGCTGGCCAACGGGGCCTCCGGGTACCTCGTGCACGACACGTTCTCGCCGGACGACCTCTTGAGGGCGGTGGAGGACGTCGCGAACGGCGGCAACCCCATCTCGCCGGCCGTCGCGAGCTACCTCGTCGGGACGCTCCGGTCCGACGCCGAGGCGGCCGACCATGGAACCGGGGGCCGGGCCGGGGCCGGGCAGGGCGGCCACGCGGGCCGGGTGAGCGCGGACGTGCCGAAGGACCATTGGCTGTCCGCCCGCGAGCTGGAGGTCATGGAACTCGTCAGCCAGGGCTGCTCGAACGGGGAGATCGCGCAGCGCCTCTTTCTGGCCGAGAAGACGGTGAAGAACCACATCAACCGCATTTACGCGAAGCTCGCCGTCACCTCCCGGGGTGCGGCCATCGCCCGCTGGCTGGGGACCGAGCAGGAGGACGCGGGTCCGGTCGCAGGCCCGGTCACAGGTCGGGCTACAGGCCCGGTCACAGGCCCGGTCACAGGCCCAAAGGCAGGGCCCCAGGCCCCAACCAGAAGAGCCCGCTGAATTGGGTTTGCGGGCCCTGGGAGCACGGTCGGCCTTTCCGTAGATTCGTCCTCAGCAAACAGGCGGGGCCAAATACGGGAGGCACAAATGAATCCGCTCATCCCCCTGTACGTGACGACTTCTCTCTTCCTGCAGGACCGCGTCGAGACCTACCTCGAGAAGCGCAAGGACTTCGACCGCGGGGCGAGCTTCTTCGAGTACGCCGCGCTCATCGCGGTGATCGCCGGCATGATCGGTGTCTGGCACAAGTTCAACCTGGCCGACAAGATCACCAAGAAGCTCGAGCCCCTCCTGGACAAGCTCAAGTGACCTGGCCATACCCGGGTGGAGGGGCGGCGCTCAGGCCGCTCCTCCGCTTCGGTTTCCGGACCGCTTCTCCGCCGTTGGGCCCCTAGACCCTTCCTCCTTTCCCGCGTTCTGGTACTACCCTCGTGATGTCCACGTGATTCGGGCGACCAGTGGGAGAACTACGTGCGAACGAGTCCGGCACTGCTGACGTTCGGCCTTGTCCTGGTACTCGTGGCCGGGTGCAGTTCATCGGGAGGGGGCGGCGAGGCCGGCAAGTCGAACGCTCCCACGAAGATTCCGGCGGGGAAACAGGGCAAGGACGACCGTCGCGCGCTCGCTTCCACGACGAGCTTCATGGACCCCAAAGTGAAGGTTGACCTGGTCGGACTCAACCGATTCGGTGGAACCAACGTGGTCGTGCAGTTGCGGTACACCAATGGCGGCTCCGAGGACTTCACGGCCGGTCGCGCGGTCCAGGACATCGCCGTCCCGCAGGACTCCGGATCGGGAAATGACCAGGCTTCCGGAATCGGGATCATCGACGCCGCCGCACGGCGGGTGCTGCTGCCCTACCGAGGGGGCGGCACATGCCTGTGCTCGTCCGACAACTGGAAGACCGACCGCAGTGTGCTGAGCCCCGGGGAGTCGGCGACCTTCTTCGGGGTGGTGCCGGCACCGTCGGGCGGTGCCAAGACCACGACCGTGATCACCCCGGATTCGGCGCCCCTGCCCAATGTGCCGATCAGCGACCAGGCGCCCACCGCCCCGCCGGGCCAGCCGATCCCCGCCCTGACGCCCGGCCTCCAGCCGGTCAGTCACGTGATCACGTCCTCTACCGAGGCGGTCGACGACAGTGATGAGATCCAGGACGACGGAAAGAACCTCCGGGTCAACCTGCGCGCGGACGTGTTGTTCGCCTTGAACAAGGCGGACCTGTCGGGCAAGGCACAGGCGGTCCTCAAGGAGACGGCCAAGAGGATCGATGAATCTCCGGCAGCCAAGGTCCAGGTCGAGGGGCACACCGACAACTCCGGCAACGACGCCATCAACGAGCCCCTGTCGCAGCACCGGGCCGACAATGTCGCCAAAGCTTTGCAGGGCCTGGTCACGCGTTCCGGGGTGGGATTCGAGGCCAAGGGCTACGGCTCGACCAAGCCGCAGTACAAGAACGACAGCGAGGAAGGTCGTCGCCGCAACCGCCGGGTGACCGTGATATTCGCGCGTCCGAAGCCGCCCGCGCAGACACCGGCTCCCGGAACTGGGGCGAAAGCGGCGGCCCCGGTCAGCCTGACCGTCGATGGTCAGCCTTTCGCCGCCCAGGTCACCGGTGTGAAGCCCATCGGCAACGGGCTGGGAGTCCTCGGCTACCGGCTGACCAACAACGGCACGACCGAGGCGAGCGTGAGCGACCTGCAGTACGGCGATGGCTGGATGAACATCGTCCAGTTCTTCGCCAACAACGTCGGTGTGATCGACACCTCCGGCAAGCGGAGATACCAGGCGGCGACCTATCCGACGGACGTTCCCGGCAACAACGAGGTGGCGTGCCTGTGCTCGCCGGTGGCCGGCACATGGGCGGGCGAGGACCGCGTTCCGCCGCAGGGCGGCCTGGACTTCTGGGCGGTCGTGCAACTTCCGGTGAACCTGTCCTCGTTCGGCGTCCAGCTCGGCAAGTTCCCCCGCATCGAGGGCGTCTCGGCAGGCTGAGCACACGGTCCATCGGTGGGCGGGCCGACCTCGTGCCGGTCCGCCCGCGTTCGTCCATCGGGGTGCTAGAGCCAGCCGCCTTCCGAATCCTTGACCAGGTCGTTGAGCAGGAGTTGCGCCTGCCACTCCGCTTCTTTCCGTAGGTCAGTGGGAAGGCTCGACGCGGTGAGCCGCTCCAGGTAGGGGAGTGCCGACTCTTTCGCCGTGGTCCGCAGTCCGCTCGTCAATCTGTACCTGAGCTTCTCGTCGTCCACCTTCGGTATGAAGTTGGTGACCAGCTCCAGATATGGGGTCAGCTGAGCCGATTCACGCTGCTCGCGGAGTGAATCCTCTGCCCATTTCAATGAATGCGTGAGCATGCGGCCGGCCAGGTAGCCGAGCCACGCGGTCAGCAGGTCCGGTGCCAACCTGCGAGCGATCTCCGGAGGCAGCGCCGCCCGTGGTGCGAATTCGACGGCGACCTCGCGTACCCGGTCAGCCCTGATGGCCGACAGCCGCGGCATGTGGTCGCTTAGGCGGGACAACAGCGGAGTCCAGGCGGTCCACATACCGGCGGGCAGCATGTCTTCCAGCGGTGCGGACCACCGGAGGTCCGGTTCGGCGATCGCATACAGGGCTTGTTCCAGCACTTTCAATGCTTCGGTGATTCGGGCGCCAGTGCGGGGGAGGTCGTCGAGGTAGGTGAATGTCAGGTACGAGGACGTGAGGTCCCAGGGCCATTGGATCTCATGCCAGCCGACCGGGACCGGGGAGCCCGCCTCAGCTTGACCCTCCGTCATTTGCCCCACCTTTCATTCCGAGCGACCGCCTGAAGCTCACTCGGAGTATAGACCTCGTCACCGAGCCTTACCGTGACCCCGGAGTCCGCCAGCTTCTGGACCAGACTGGTCCGGCCGTCGACCTTCTGGAAGGCGAGTTGTCTATCCACGGTGCTCTCGATGTGTATCTCTGACTGCCGGCTGGCCCCGTTTCTTGCCCAGGACTCCATCCGTTCGAGCTGGTCGCTCTTCTGCGTCTTCTCAAGGAGGGCGTTCATGGTGTTCTTGACTTCGACCAGGTGGACCTTGCCGGCGCGGTCGATGTAGGTGGCGTCGATTTCGTAGATGTCGTCGAACCTCACCTTGCGGCCGGCGCCGAAGTCGAGCTCGATCGGGGGTTTGCCATCCTTCCAGCGCTTGCCCGTGTAGATCTTCGTGCCAGGTGCGTTCCTGCCCTCGCGGATGATGCGCGCCACCGTGCTGACCTCGGCGCCGTTCTCCGCGAGTTTGAGGTTGGCCTTCCTGACGTCGGTGATGCCGCCCGCCTCGTTCAGTTTGGCCATGAGGCCCGCCCAGTCCGCGGGATCCGTCGCCTCCTGGGCCTTGGCGAGGTCCTTGGCGAGCTGCGCGAGCTTCGCCTGGTCCAGGTCCGACCGCCCCAGCAGGGCGTTGAACCGGTCGAGGAGATGCGTGTCCTTGCCCGCGCCCTGGATGATCTTCTCGATCTCCTCCGGGGCGAGGCCGAGCCGCTGCAGGTTCTTCCTGGCCGCGTCCTGGATCCTGCGCCGCTCCTCGACCTTCTTCCGACCCTTTTCGGCGGCCTCCTCGGCCTTGCGCTTGGCGTCGTCCGCTTCCTTCTGCGCGTCCCTCGCCTGCTTGCAGGGCTCTTCGGAAGGGCCCGCCCGCAATGAGAGAACACGGCTCGTCAAGGCGTGCACGGGGAGCGCAAAGGCTCCAGCCGGAACGGAGGGGTGCCCGCCGCCGCGCTGGCCCGGTGGTCCCAGGCCGAATGCCTTACAGCCCTGCTTCTTGGCTTCCTTCTTGGCCTCGTCCGCCTTGCGCTGGGCCTCCTCCGCGGCCTTCTTCGCGCCGTCGACGTCCCCCGCCTTGGCGGCCTTCCGTGCCCGTTGAGCCGCTTCGGCGGCCTCCTCGGCGAGTTTTCCCAGCTTCCCGAGCTTGCCCAGTTTCCCGAGTTTGCTGATCTTTCCGACGGCCTTGCCGATGTCGTAGTAGGGAATGAACCAGGAGCCGACGTTCCAGATGACGCGGCCGCCGGTGCCCCAGTTGTCGCCCTTGTCGAAGAGCTTCTGGGTCTCGTCGTCCCAGACCAGCTGTTTCGCCGCGCCGAGCGGGTCGGTGAAGATGTACTTGCCCGCGTCGAGGATGGTGCTCGGGTCTTTGACGAGGTCGATCAGACCGGTGATGTCGTCGACGAAGGCGTCGCCGATCTGCCAGACGGTGCTCGCCGGACCCTTGAGCCAGTTGAACGGGCCCCAGTCCGACCCGCCGCCGTCCCCGTCATCGTCCCCGCCCGGGTCCTGGTCGTCTCCGGCGTGGGGGCGGGCGTCCTTGTAGTCCCCGCAGTCGGAACCGCCGAATGCCTTGCAGATCGTCGTCCCGGTTTTGGACAGCACCGTCTGTGGTATTTCGGCGAGAAACATCGATGTGACGATCCCGGCCACCACCGCGAGCAGTGCCGCGTATTCGAAGAACGACGCACCCCGGTCACCCCGCCGGTCGGCGGCTCTTGTCCAAAAGCCCACCATGCCCCGTGTACCTCCGCATCGCCCCCGAACGGGTGAGGTTAGGTGAGCGGAGGACGCTTGGCATGGGCCTGCGGACCCAATAACGGACCCAATCAACTGAGCGTGACAGATCCATTTACTTGCGCGGTTGACGTATTAGTGGCTACGCTGAACAACTCGTTCAGGAAAGCCATTCTTTCCGCTTCGGCCGTTTTCTTGGGTGGTGTGCGATGCCCGGACCCGTCAAGGCGATACGGACGCTCATGTTCGTGGTGGCCGGACTCACCTTCGTGACCACACTGGCGCTGCTGGTGGCCGAGGGGGTGAGCGCGGAGAGCCTCGGGACCGCGATCTGGTACACCTGGCCGGCCGTGCTGACCCTCGTCCTCGCACTGCGCGTCCCGGACGGCGGGACGCGGCTGCGCCGCGGGATCATCGCGCTGGAGATCTTCTACGTCCTGCTGGGGCTCGCCCGCATCGGCCAAGGCGACCCGCGCGGCATGCCCAACCTGATCATCCCGATCGTCCTCCTCGTGCTGCTGTTCCAGGCCACGGCGAAGGGCCACTTCGCCGGGACGCGCCGGACGGCGGGCACCGGCGGCTACTTCTGAGCACAGGCCCGGCTTTGAGTCCCCGGACCCTGGGCGTCCGCGGCGTCCGGGCCTACGTTTCTCGCCATGAGCATCGGTGAACCCGCGCGAGGCTCATCCGAAGGTCCGCCGGCCTCGGGGCCTGAGAGCGACGACCCGGCGGTAGGCGGGGGCACCGCCGAGCCGCGGCGACGCGGATGGCAGGACCCCGGCCGAGGGTCCCTGGGGATGGGGTCGGCCTACCGCCCGTCCGCGCGGCCGGGGCCGGCGGACGGCACCGGACCCGAACGGCTGGCCTGGGTGCCGCACTTGGACGGCAGAGCCGCCGGGACGCGTGCCGCCGCTGCGCGGCTGCTCATCTCGTGGGCGGTGGCCCTGGGGGTCTGGACCCTCGGGACGCTGCTAGCGCGGCGGCTGATGCCGTCCGGCGAGGCGGCCGTGCCGGTGAACGAGCTGGGCGAGGTCCTGAGAGGGCACCTGCCCTGCATCCTGACCGGCCTGCTCGCCACCATGGCCGCCGGCCTCTACCATCGCGACGGCTCCGCGGGCGCCTACCGGCTGTCCGGCATCCTGCTGGTCCCGGTGCTGGCCGCGCCCGCCGGAGTGGTCATCGGGCTGCCGATGGCGGCCACTGGCCTCGGTGCCCTGGTGTACGTGACCGAGGCATTGCTGGGCGCCGTCCTCGGCCTGCTCGTCGCCAATTGGTTCCGGGCCGGCGGGGACCACTGGTGACCATTTGGGCCCACGGGCCCTGTTCCCCGACTTGCGGTATTCCTATTCTTCCCGGGAAGCATCTCTGATCATTGCCGGGACATGCCGACGGGTTTTCACGGGGACGACGCATGATGGATCGGTTCTTGCGTGTGCGGGCTCGTCGGCGCGACGACAAAGGCGCGGGCACGACGATCCTGCTGGTCGCCATCGCGCTCGTCCTGTCCTTCGCGTCGCTCATGTTCTTCCGCATCACGCATTTGAACGATCTGCGGACCAGGGCGCAGGAGGGAGCGGACGCCGCCGCGCTCGGCGCGCTCGCACCGCTCCGCGAAGAGGCGATATCGCTCGCGCTGAGCGGCGTCCCCCCGGACCTGATCGGCTACTGGGCGACCGGTGCCGACGCGACGTCCGCGGGACGGAAGTACGCCGTCAAGAACGACTCCGACCTCGTCGGCAAGGTGCATCAGACGAGCATGCTCGGATACGTGGCCAAGGCCGATGTAGCGAGCAAGCACTGCGACCTCAAGCGCGAGAGCGAACTGACCGCGCAGGAGAAGGAGGACCTGCGGAGGCGCCGCAATCTCTGCACCGACGGCAGCGGCAAGGAGGGCATCGGACGCAAGGCCGGGGCGTCAGCGATAGCGAAGTTCTATCCACCCTCCTGCACACCGGTCTGGGCGCCGGGGGAGGGCAATGCGGACGGTACCGGCTCCCCGCTGCAAATGGCGCTGAACTGCAAGGACAGTGAGGGAAACGAGGTTCGGGCGGCGCCCAACGGGAATCGCAGGGCGCTGGCGAGACTGTTCAAGCTCCGCCTCGTCGCGAAAGAGGACCCGCAGAAGTACACCGGCCAGCCCTACGGGTTGTGGAACAACGGGCCGCTGCCCGATCCCGGCCCGCTGCCGCCCGGCACGCCGGAGATGATCAAACGGGCGATCGCCTTCGCCATGGCCCAGCTCGGCACCTGGTACCAGTGGGGCGGCAGCTGCACCAACGCGAGCCGCGCGGGCGCGACCCCCGCCAACTGCGACTGCTCGTCGCTGACCCAGATGTCCTACCGCGCGGCCGGCATCGCGATCCCGCGGGTGACCTACGATCAGGTCAACTACGGACGGCGCATCCCGCCCGGTCAGGAGAAGGCAGGAGATCTGGTGTTCTTCCACCCCGGTTCGCGCGGCCCGGAACACGTCGGGCTGGTGGTCGACCCGGCGAAGGGGATCATGATCGAGGCTCCGCACACCGGTGCCCAGGTGCGGACCGCCGACTACAAGTCGCGCGCGCCGATTGCCTTTGTCCGCCCCTACAACGAGGGCAGGGCCACCTGATGCCGGAGTTCGCCGCGGTGCTCCGCGCATGAACGCTTTCCTCGTCGTCCCGTTGGCGGCGCTTGGCGGGCTGGCCGTGGGCTGGTTCCTCGCCCCGCAGACCGAGCGGTACTGCGACAAGCTCACGGCGAGGCGCCGGTGGGCGATCGCGGTGACGACCGCTGCCGTCTTCGCCGCGCTGGGCTGGCGGTTCGGCGCCTCGCCCGTCCTCCCCGCCTATCTGTACTTCGGCGCCGTGGGGACGTTGCTGAACTTCATCGACCTCGCGGTGAAACGGCTGCCGGACCCGTTCACGCTGCCCTCGTACGGGATCGGTGCGGCGCTGCTCGCGGCCGCGATCCCCTTCGTCGACGACGGCGTCCCGCATTTCGTGCATGCCGTCATCGGGATGGCCGCATTGTGGGTCATCTACTTCCTTCAGCATTTCTTCATGCCGCAGGCGATCGGCCGCGGTGACATGAAGCTCTCGGGAGTGCTGGGGCTCTACCTCGGCTGGCTCGGCAGCGACGCGTGGGTCTACGGGCTCGTCGCCGGTGCCGTGCTGGGCGGAGTCGTCGCCGTCGGCCTGGTGCTGCTGCGCCGGAAGTCGTGGAAATCCGAACTGCCCTACGGCCCTTTCATGCTGGCCGGCACCCTGATCGGCATCCTCGCCGCCGGCGGCTGAGCGGCCCGCGCGCCCCATCACGAGGTTGGGCCTTCTTTTGGGCCCTGGGACTCATGCACCCGCCATAGGAGCCTCCGTACCGTCGACACGGACCACGTGAGTTGTTTTGCTGCCCGGACGCGGTTGGGCGCGAAATGTTCGGGGGACGCGATGAACTTCTGGCGCAGGGGTGCCGAGCGCCGGTTCGATCGGGGAGCGTCCTTCTTCGAATACGCGGCACTGTTCGCCGTGGTCGCCGGAATGATCTCGGCGATGGTGCTCGCCGGCATCCCTGAAAAGGTCGTCTCCAAGACGGGCACGATCATCTGCCAGGCCTTCGGCGGCACCGGCTGCGGGAGCCCGGACGGCGGCGGACGGCCCCAGGCCGGCGACGGTGACCGTCCGGGCGGCGACGATGACGGCGGAGGCGGCGGCTGCAAGGGGAACATATTCCAGAAGGGGTTCTGCCACGCCAAGAACGGCGTCAGCAGCGCCGCCTCCGGGACGGGGAACTTCTTCAAGGGGGCCGGTCTCGGCGTATGGGACGCGGGAGTCGGCATCTTCGAGGGGGGTGCGTTCGTCGCGTGCCTGGCCCACATATGCAGCCATGACGGCTTCAAGAGCAACTGGGGCGGCCTCAAACAACTGGTGACCAATCCCAAGGATTCTCTCAAGGCCATCTGGGACGACGCCACCAAGCATTGCCGGAAGTTCACCGACGACGCCGAGGAGGCGGGCCGGTGCACCACGAACATCATCGGTTCGATCGTCGGGGGCAAGGGCCTCAACAAGCTGAACAAGCTCAAGAAGCTGCCCGGCGGCAAGAAGACCCCCGACGGCCCGAAGGTGCCGAATCTGGCGGACGACGCGAAGAGATCCGCCGACGAGGCCGAACGGCTCGCCCGCGAAGGCAAGCTGGACGAGGCGCAGAAGGCCGCCGACGAGGCCCGCAAGAAGGCCGATGAAGCCGAAAGGAAAGCGCGAGAACAGGGCTGCCCGGTCGCACTGGGTCCACCGGGCCTCCTGCTGAGACATCCGTCCTATGGACGTACCGGGGCCGTCGCCGTCGCCGTGTGCCCTGCCGGGCAGAGCGCCAAGCAAGCGAGGCGCGAGGCGGGGCGTGCGCAGAAGGCAGTCCTCGGGCCGAGGCTCAAGCAACTCGGGCTCGGCCAGGAGCAAGCCGACGCGTTGCTCAAGAGCATCAAGGACACCGACGCCAACTCCCTCGACGCGCTGCAGCGCACACTCCAGCATGCCGACGATCCGGCCAAGGCGCCCCACATCAAGACCGCACTGGACGACCTCGCCGCGCTTTCCAAGGACGACCGGATCACCGCTCCGTCCCTCCAGGGGGCGCTGGCCAAACTGAAGAACGCCAGCGGTGAGAAACTGGACGCCGAGCATCGCGCGCTGCCCTCGCTGAGCGCGGAGGTGAACCGCGCGCGGCAGGTCGCCGACTCGGGCCAGGTCAAGCCGGGAACAAAGGTGGCGATCGGCGCCAAGGGGGCGACCGACCTCGGCGGCGGCCACAAGGTCACATTCCCGCAGGGAGTCGACGCGGACGTCGCCTACGTGGACTCCAAGGGCGTGGTCCACCTGAACGAGGTCAAGGACGGTATGAACGCCTTCCTCGGCACGCTGAAGAGCGACAAGCAGATTCCGAAGTACTCTCAGTGGGCGCGGGAGACCGGAGGGCAACCCAAATTCGTGGTGAACAGCGGCGGCAAGGCGAATGAGCTCTTCAGGCATCCGGCCGAAGTCCAGAAGCTGATCGACTCGAAGATTCCGGTGGAGATCGACGGGAAGACCTACGATTCCGAGGCATTGCGGCGAGCGCAGGAACAGGGGCACTTCTGAGAGCCGCCTCGACGGTGGCGCGGGGGCTGGGGGAGGCTGTGGAAATGGATGAGCTCGTTCCGGGTGCGCTGGCCGGTGCCGCCGGGCCCTGGGACCGCACCGACGCCGGCGAGCGGATGGAGGCCGCGCGGCGCCTGGCCACCACGGCGGAAACGGTGGAGCGGGCATTGGACGTCCTCGACCGCTGCCTTGCGCACGCCGCGGCGCACCCCCATTCGGCCGCCCTGCATGAGCAGGTGCTCGCGATGCCTGAGCTCAAAGCGATCGAGGACGCGTGGCCGAGCCTCCTGAAGTACCTGCGCCGGGCGATGCCGACCCTTCGCGATGTCACCGATGATGGGGTCGCCGCCGCATTGCAACTCGCCGCGCAGGATGGGGCGGACGTCCCGGAACCGCAGCCGATGCGGGACTTCACCCGGATGTGGTTGCGGGCTGAGGTGCCCGCACTTGCCCGCCAGGCCAGTCAATGGCTGAGCGAACGCCTTCCGGGCGACCCGATGCCGCAGGCTCGCGAACGCTACTTCCGGCTCCTCGCCGCCCTCGTCCCGAACCTGGGTGATTCTGGGAACGGGCTGGTCACCCACCTGGAAATGGTGGGCGGCATGGACGCCGCCGCCTATCTGCTCTGCGTCGAACGGCATCCGGCGACGGGACCGACCGCCCGCGAAACGGCCCGCGATTACCTGGACGCCCTTGAACGACATGCCTATCCGCAGGGCGAGGATCTGCCTCCCGAAGTGTGGGCCGTGCGCGGGAGAAGGCTGAGCGCGGTCCGCCGCCTCTACGTCGACGAGGCCGGTGGGGTGCCACAGGACCAGATGGCGGAACTGACCTTCGACGACGGCCGGGCGATCCAGCTATGGGCGGGGTACGAGCAGACTTTGCGCGTCGAATCGGGTCGCTACGAGGTCGATGACGGCGAGAGCACGCTCACGGTACCGGGTGCTGATCAGGCCGTTCTGCTAGCTGAAGGCGTCGTGGCCTGCCTGGCGGACGACACGGCTGGCGAGCCGCTGAACCACGCGGTGGGACGCCGTCTGACAGATCCGCGCCCGCTCCTACACGGGGACGCCCTCACCGGCGTTCGGCTGCGATTCGAAAGCGTCGTGCTCGACGTCAGAGTCACCGGTGACCTGGTACTGCAGATCGGCGCGGAAGTGCCGCGAGGAAACGAAGGATGACGATGGCCGTTGCCCGATCCGTCCTGCTCCCTTCGTCACTGCGCGGCGCCCGCGTGCTGATGTTCGTCGTTGCGGGCCTTTCGGTGGTGTGGAGCCTGGCCTTTCTCGTCGGCTACGGCTGGACCGCCGAGAACTTCGGCGCCGTCCTGCTGCAGCTGATCCCCGGTGGCCTCAGCCTTTTCCTGGCGTTGCGGCTGGCCACCGGACGTAGACGGGTCCGCACCGGCGTGGTGGCGCTGGAGATCGTCTGGATGCTGATCGCCCTCGGCAGGCTCGGGCAGGGCGACGCGACGGGCGTTCTCGGCCTGCTCATTCCCGCCGTCATCCTGATACTGGTCACCCGGCGGACGGCCCGCGACCACTTCGCGTCGAAGGGCTCCGGCTACTTCTGAGCTTTGGGTCCCGCGGTGGGTCTCAGGGCTCTTCAACCGGGCCCGCACCGGCGCCGACGCTTGGTGAATGATCGTTGGATCCGGTCGTCGCCGAGATGCGGGAGCGTCCTTCTTCGAGTACGCCGCCCTGCTCGGAATCGTGGTGGGAATCGGCGCGGTGGCCTTCGCGGGCCTGCCCACCGCGGCAACCGACAGCGTGGCCGCATCGATCTGCAAAATCTTCTCGATCTCCGACTGCCCGTGGAAGCCGCACCCGAAGGAACCCCCGCCCGAGGCGCTCCCGTGCAACACCGAGGAGATGACGACCGAGCACAACAACAATGTGCAGATCCTGTTCTACAGCCGCAAGGAGAAGAAGCGCTCGATCGTCGCCCTCCGGTCCAACGGGGAGATCTGGGAGACGACCGGGACGGACACCAAGAACGGATTCGACGTCGAGGCCGGCATCGGATTCACCCTCAAGGGCAAGGGCGCCAGCATCGCGGGCGGCGTCGGCATGGACTGGGGCGCGCACGCCGCCACCACCTGGAAGTTCAAGGACGCCGCACAACGCGACGCGTTCAACCAGGCGGTCAAGGAGGAAGGCGACCGGCTGATCAAGACCAAGGGGTTCTCGGGGGTCGGCGAGCTGAAGGAGATCCCGTACAAGGTGGCCGACCGGATGGGGATCAAGTACGCCACCTACTACGGCAAGAGCACGACGGGCTTCGGCAAGGTCGACGGCTCGTTCTCCATCGTGTCCGGCGGCGGCGGAATCGAGAACGGCGACGAGGTCGGCACCACCCGCAACAGCGACGGCACGTTCATCAAGACCTACAAGACCAACGAGACCTACGGGATCAACGGTTCTCTCGGCGTCATCGTCGCCGAGGCGGGGGCGCAGAAAGACTGGGCGAACGGGTCGGCCATCTCCGTCTTCTACGACAAGAACGGCAACCCGACCAAGGCCATCATCACCACCGACACCAAGAGCACCTGGGACGCCGGTGTGTCCCTGGGGAAGACGTGGTCACCCGACCGGAAGAAGAACGGCCCACCCGACCAGAACGGCGATCCCACCGACGACGGCGGACCGCAGGGCAGCAAGGGCGGCGGTCCCAAGTGGACGCCGTGGAAGGACGGCGGTGGCGGCCAGTCGACCACCCAGATCCACATCCCGCTGACCAACGACCCCGGAGCCCAGCGGGTCATCGACGCGATGCTGAACCCGTCCAAAGTGCTCTACGACAAGAGCTATCCCGGCGGCATGCAGGGACTCACCAACGACTTCGGCGACCTGGTGACGAACAAGGGCACGACCTACAACATGAACTACGATCGGTCCTACTCCAAGGACGGATTCGACATATCCGGTTCCTACGTCGTCAAGCTGGGCGGTTATGAGAACTCCACGGAGCAGACCCAGTTGAAACTCAAGGACGCCTACATCGTGGACCCGGTGACGGGCGAACGGAAACCTTGGACGGGATGCAGGCCATGAACCCCAGGCGGATGGTCACCCGATCGCTTCCCGCCCTCGCTCTCGCCGTCGCGGGTGCGGCCACGGTCGTCGGCTGCGGCGGAGACGACGGAAAAGCGGCGTCTCCGGCTTCGCCCGCGAGCAAGAGCACGGCGAGTGCACAACTGGACACTTACAAAGGTGCGGGTTTCACCATCGGATACCCCGCGAATTGGAAGGAGATCACCGGCCACACCGTGGTGCCCAAGGCGGCTTTCGAGGTCGGGGTGAAGAGCCGGGACGGCCAAACGATGGAGTCGTCCTTCGACGTCCTCGTCAACGAGGACCTGCCGTTCCCGCTGGCCCGCATCGCCGATGACTTCGTCGCCTTCAGCCATGCCTCAAAGGAGTTCCGGCTGATCGGCAACCGGAAGATCGAGCTGGACGGCGCCGAGGCGTGGGAAATCCGCAAGCGCTACAAATCGCCGCAGGGCCAGGAACTCGTACAGGCCGACCTGTTCACCAAGACCCCGCAGGGCAAAGTCGTCGACGTGCGGATCATCTTCCTCTCCTCGCTGTACGACTCGAACCAGCCGCTCGTCGCCTCCATCCGTTCGTCTTTCCGGTTCAACCCATGACCGGGTACGGCCTCCGGACCACGGCCGCCGGTAGATCCCGGCCCAGCGGCATGCTGCCGTCCTGCCTGGTGGCGCTCGGGTTCCTGGCCCTCCAGATGGCCGGTATCCGCTGGGGACTCGGCATCCCCGGCCTGGGAGAGATCCGCGCCGTCAACGACGGCGTGATCGCGGCCACCGCCCCTTTGGCCCTTGAAGCGATTCTCCTGTCCGCGGCACTTTCCGCATGGATCGCGACGAAGACCGACGACCGGCTTACAGGGGTGCTCACTGACGCGAGTCAGCAAGCGTTGGTGGCGTCCCTGCTCTTCTGCCTGACAATGCTGCCGCTACTGTCCGGCCGGTCTCTCATCGGCGCACCACGGTCGGCCAACCTGCTTCTCCTGGTCGTGGCCGCGGAACTCGCGGTCGCCGCCGGCTGCTACGCCGGATACGTGACGCTGCGCCGTCCGGAAGCCAACGCACTGCTGGTCTGCGCCACGGTCTCGGCCCTGCTCTCCCTGCTGGGGCGGACCATCCTGTCCCGTGCGCTGTTCTCGGACATGGCCGTGACCTCGTCCTACATCGGCTTGGACGATGCCGGGCACAAAGTCGGGGAGCTACTGACCTGGACACCGCGCGTACAGGCCATCGCCATCGCACTCGCCACAATCGCGACCGCTGCGACATGCCTTCCCGACCGGAGAAGGCCACTCTGGCTGGCGGCCGCGGCCGCGGCACCAATAGCGCTGACGGCGATCACCTTGCCACTGGCCTTGCTAGGCGCCGGAACGGCGGCGGCCGCCGACTACAAGGCGGCCTTCTGGCTTCACTCGCTAGGCGGGGCACTGACCGGATACCTTCTAGCGCTACCTTTCGCCATCCGTTCAGGTCGCAGGTGAATCGATGACCCCCTACGTGGAGCGGTACCGAGGCTCCCTGCCTGCCAGGCTTCTGCTCCTCGGCATTCTCCTGGTCGTCCTGCCGTGGGGCCGATGGGACCGGCTGACGACTCCGTCGCAGCCCACCACGCCGGGCGGTCCGGAGAACGACTTCCTCGACACGTTGTCGGCGGCATTGTCGATCCCCGCCGTGGTGTTCGGCTGCCTACTGATCGCGGGTGCGGCAGTGCAAACGGTCTGGACGGCCCGGCGACGGGTGGCTTTCGCCGCCGACGAGAACGGCCTCTACCTCGGCGCGCACCTTCTTCCCCCGGCCAGGCCGACCCGAATCCCCTGGGACCAGGTATCGCGAGTGCAACTCCGCCAAGTCAAAGGCGTCCCTCATGGCTCGGGAGCCGGGGCGACCTGGAACCGCCTCGTCATTCACGGCAGGGGACGCGGCAGGCTCGCGGCCCGTCTCGTCGACGGCTGGCGGCTCGACCGCCGCAAACTCGCCGACGCGATATCCAGCGCGGCCCCATCGGTCCGCCTCGATCGCTGACCTCCGCACCGGGGCGGGCGGCGGCAGGGCGGCCGAGGGGCTCGGGCCGCCGCGCAGAGGCCGGATCGGGGCGAGGCTCGCGTTGGTGTCAGTGCCCGCCGCGCCCGCCGTCAGTCGCAGAGTTTCTGGTCGCCCTTCACGCCGCCGCCGATCTTGTTGATGGCCGGTGCGGCGAGACGCACGCCGTTCGTCCCGATGACGAGGCGGACACCGTCCGCCGGTCCGGCGGCGTCCGCGCTGAGCAGCGCGTCCGGGACGTCCCGTGCGAGCGCCGACGCCTGCGCCTCGGCGGCCGGTGCGTACACGAGGCGGCTCTCCGGTGCCGAGGCGGCCTTCTCGACCTTCTTCGCCACCTTGTAGCCACGTTTCCGGAGCTGCGTCACGACCCGCTCGACCAGCTGGTCCCGTCCACCCGCGTCCACGACGGTGACGTGCACCTTGTCCGGGGCGGGCGGCGCCGGCTTCGCCTGGGCGGGCTTGGCCGGCTCCGCGGGCAGCTCGTCATCGTGCCGGACCGCCTCGAACAGCGGTTTCGCGAGCTCCTGGTTCCACTGGACGCGGTTCGGGTCCGGCGCATACCCCTCGACCGGGACGGTCACGAACCGCACCTGCCCCGCGCTCATGCCCTTGAGCCCGTCCGCCAGCTTCTTCATCCCCGCCAGATCGAGTTCGTCGTCCGTCGTCATCGACTTGGTCGCGGCCTTGAGGAACTTGTAGGTCTTTCCCGGATCGGTAAGAACGGAACCGCTGGTCGCCTTGTCGACGACCGCCGCCATGAACTTCTGCTGCCGCTCGATCCGCTCCAGGTCGGAGCCGTTCCCGAGCGAGTAACGCGCCCGCACGTAGCCGAGCGCCTCCTCACCCTTCACGGTCTGCTTCCCGGCCTTCAAGTAAAGCTCCGCCCGCGGGTCGTTCACGGGCTTGTCGACGCAGATCTGGACGCCGCCCAGAGCGTCCACCATCCGCTTGAACCCGGCGAAGTCGACCTGCACAAAATGGTCGATATGAATACCCGTAAGTGATTCAAGCATCTTCCACGTGCACGTCGGCCCCGCATACGCGAACGCCGCGTTCAACATCCCGAACTGCGCCGGTACGGTGCCGCCCTTCTCCTTCTTGCACGTCGGAATCTTGACCATCGAGTCCCGCGGAAAACTGATCCCCACGGCCTGGTCCCGATTCGGCGACAGGTGCAGCAGGATCGTGGTGTCCGACCGCGCCCCGCTCATCTCCCCGTACCGGGCGTTGTCGCCCGCCCGGGTGTCGGAGCCGATCAGCAGAATATTGAGCGACTTGTTCAGCTTCTTGGGCCGGTTCGCGCCGAGCTTGTCACTGACATGCTTCTGCTTAATCCCGCCGACCAGATCGTGATAAAGCCACGCTCCTGCTCCACCACCGACCAGCAACACGGCGACCGCTGCAACGGCAACCCACCGCCAAACCCGCCGCCGCTTCCTCCCGGCGCCCGGCCTGCTACCACCGGACCCGCCCGAACCGCCCCCCGCAGAGTCATCCCCCGCGCCAGCGC
>NZ_SMKY01000109.1 GCF_004349235.1 Actinomadura darangshiensis
TCCTCGGGGGGAGTGGGCTGTGGGGCGGACCCGGCTTGGCCGGAACGAGCGCTGCCATCCGGAGCGCCGCCGTAAGAAGCGGGGCCGCGAACGCCAGCCGCCGCTGCGGGACTGCGTCCGGCAGTGGTGGCCGATCGTGGCGGGGGCGCTCGCGACGACGGGCCTGCTGCTGGGCGCCTACCTGGAGTTCCCCCGGGACCCGCGGGCGTCGGCGGCGCTGGCCGTCCCCGAGCGCGCCGCGCCGGACGCCGCGCCCGCGGCGAAGCCGATGAGCAACTACACCACGGAGTTCACGCCGGGTGAGCCGCGCGTCCGCAACATCGAACTCGCCGCCCGGATCCTGGACGGGCACATCGTCGAGCCCGGGACGACGTTCTCCTTCAACGACGTCATCGGGCCGCGCACCAGGAGCCGCGGCTACGTCCCCGCACCCGCCATCATGGGGGCGCGCCTGGTGAACGATGTGGGCGGCGGCATCTGCCAGGTGTCCACGACGCTGTACAACGCCGTGTTCCGGGCCGGGCTCGGCATCCGGAAGGCGCGCGCGCACACCATGTGGATGCCGGAGTACCCGGAAGGGCGCGAAGCCGCGGTCTCCTATCCCGCGCTCGACTTCACTTGGAAGAACGACACCGAGAGCCCTGTGCGCATCCAGGTCACCTACAGCGGGTCGTCGCTGACGGTGAACCTCTGGGGCGACCGCAAATACGAGGTGCGGTCGCGGACGTCCAAGCGGTACGGGTTCAGGCCGTACGAGACGGGT
The DNA here is from genome assembly GCF_004349235.1 of Actinomadura darangshiensis. Taxonomy (GTDB): domain Bacteria; phylum Actinomycetota; class Actinomycetes; order Streptosporangiales; family Streptosporangiaceae; genus Spirillospora; species Spirillospora darangshiensis. The sequence continues at coordinate 764 of NZ_SMKY01000109.1, forward strand.
GCCGGACGGGGCCGCAAGTGCGTCCCCATGGCGGGCCGCCGGGGCTTCAAGATCGACGTCTGGCGCACCCTGCTGGCCGACGGCCGCAAGGTCCGCCGCGAGAAGTTCCACACCGAGTACCGCCCCCAGCCCAAGGTGACCTGCCACTAACCCACGAAGGCGGGCGTGGGAGTGTGGGGGGATGGAGGGAACTTTTGAGCTGGCGCCGGACGACGGGCGGTTGGTCCTGCGGACCGGGCGGAGCGGGCTCGGGCGGCGGGCCGGGCACGACCTGACCATCGAGGCCACCCGGTGGTCGGCGGCGGTCGAGGCCCGCGAGCCCCTGGACGCGTCGTCGGTCGAGGTGACCGTCGAGGTGGACGCGCTGGAGGTACGGGAGGGCGCCGGCGGCGTGAAGCCGCTCACCGACCAGGACCGCGCGGAGATCGGGAAGAACCTGCGGAAGGTCCTGGACGTCCGGCGGTATCCGCGGATCCGGTTCGTCTCGACGGGGGTCGGCGAGGACACCGTCGAGGGCGACCTGACGATCATGGGACGGGTGAAGCCGGTGCGGGTCCGGGCCGCACTGGACGGCGACCGGGTGCACGGCGGCGTCACGATCGAGCAGAGCCGCTGGGGCATCAAGCCGTACTCCGCCTTCTTCGGCGCGCTCCGCCTCGCCGACGAGGTCGAGATCGAGTTCGACCTCCGTCTCCCCGCGTGACGCCCCCCTGAAGATCAACATGCACTAGGGTGCGTGATCGGTATATTCCGGACAGTTGATCTTCGGGGAGGACAGGATGGTCGCGCTCAGCAGGCGAGACTTCGGCAAGGCGGCGGGGCTGACGGCCGGGCTGACGGCGGCGCCGGCGCTGCTCGCGGGGTGCTCGTCCGGTCCGTCCAAGTCCGCGCAGGCGGTGGCGGCGGCCCGTTCCTGGCGGGTGTCGGGCAAGGCGCTCGCGGGGCTCGGCAGCTTCGACTCGACGCTCAAGAGCTTCATGCAGGAACGCAATGTCACCTGCGGGCAGCTCGCCGTCGTGCGCAAGGGCAAGCTCGTCCTGTCGCGCGGCTACACCTACAGCGACGACAGCGGGCTCACGACGCAGCCGACGTCGCTGTTCCGCATCGCCAGCCTCACCAAGCCGGTGACGGCGACCGCGGTGCTCCGGCTCGTCCAGGACGGGAAGCTCAAGCTCACCGACCGGGCGGCGACGCTGCTCGGGCTCTCCACGACGGCCGACCCCCGGCTGAAGGACGTCACGGTGCTGCGGCTGCTGCAGCACCTTGGCGGCTGGGACCGCGACATCACCCCCGACCCGATGTACCGCCTCGACGCGAAGATCGCGCAGACGCTCGGCGTCTCGCTGCCGGTGAGCCAGGCGAACATCATGAAGTACGTGTCGGCGCAGAAGCTCGACCACGCGCCCGGCACGCAGTACGCGTACTCCAACTACGGGTTCCAGTTGCTCGGCCGGATCATCGAGAAGGTCACGGGGAAGAAGTACGAGGACTACGTCCAGCAGGTCGTGCTCGGGCCGCGCGGCATCACGCGGATGCGCCAGGGCAGGTCGCTGACGAAGACGACCGGTGAGGTTCCGTACTACTCCACCTACAGCGGGGCGACCGTCTTCGACAACAGCGGCAAGACGGTGCCCTACCCGTACGGTGGCTTCAACCTGGAGAACATGGACTCGCACGGCGGCTGGCTGGCCACCGCCATGGACCTGACCCGGTTCGCGGGCATCTATGACGGCGGGACGTCGGTACTCAGCTCGGCGTCCATCAAGCAGGCGTTCGCCAAGCCGGAGACCGGCATCAACGACGACGGCTGGTACTACGGCTGCGGATGGGACGTGCGCCCCGTCACGGGCGGCCTCAACACCTGGCACACCGGAGGGCTGCCCGGGACGTTCACGCTGATGGTCCGCCGCTATGACGGCCTGACGTGGGCGGCCCTGTTCGACCAGCGCCAGGAGGGCGACGCACCGAGCGACGGCGCCCTCGACTCGGCCCTGCACAAGGCCGCGAACGCGGTGAAGACCTGGCCGACCGGCGATCTGACCTCTACGTACTTCTAGCGCGGGCCGCGCGCCTGTACTGGTCGTCGAGGCTTCGCGGGAACGGCATCATGCGGTGCCGTTCCCGCCAGGGCGCGTACTGGCGGACCGCGTTGAACCCGGCCGCCGTGACGATCCGGTCGACGTTCGGACCTGGCCTGTAGGCGGGGTAGACGTCCAGGTGCGCGATGCCTGGGGGGAGACCGTCCGGCCTCTGGGGCGACACCAGGGTCATTGGCGGGCGGATCCGTTCGGCGGACGCCATGTCCCGCGCATAGGCGACGAGTTCGAGCGTCTCTGGGGCGGGGCCACTGTGGACGATGAGCCAGCCGTGCACGTCGACCGGCTCCGCTGGGGGATCGGTGAGTGCCAGCGGGAGGACCTCGTCCGAGACCGTTTGCAGGTAGGCGTGGTGCGCCTCGTCGAGTTCCTCTAGGACGAACGTGCGGTCGAAGCGCGGCGGGTCGGACGGAAGCAGGGGCCTGTAGGCGTCCCAGCGCAGCAGGCGGGCCAGGTGCGTCGTCCTGACGCCGGGCATGCGCGCCAGTTCGCCCTTCAGACCGGCAGGGAACGCGTCCACGATCAGCTCGTCCGGCCGCAGCGCCGCGAGGTCGGCCGTCTCCACGACATGCCAGCCGCCCGTCACGCGCGGATCGTCCGCGAACGGCGAGCCCGTCACGACGGTGACCGGCCCCTCAAGGCGCAGCGTGTGCAGGACGGCCCGGAGCCGCGTCAGATGCCCCAGCCCGTCCCCGGCCGCGTAGCAGACGATCACCGGGCCTCGTCGAGGACGGCCAGGTAGCCGGCGGTCTCCGCGGCCGGGGTGAAGTCGCGGCGGACCCGTTCCGCGCCCGCCGCGCCCAGCTTCGCCAGCTCCTCGCCGCCCGCCCGCGCCGCCCGGTCGACCGCCGCGCGGCAGGCGTGCGCGTCGCCGGCGGGGAAGGTGAACCCGATCTCGTCGTCGGCCAGGTCCGCGAGGCCGCCGCCGTCCGAGGCGAGCAGCGGCACACCGAGCGCCGCCGCCTCCAGCGCCACGTTCGGCATCCCGTCGTAGAACGAGGGAAGGGCGACCAGGTCGCAGCTCGCGTAGACGGCCGGAAGCTCGTAGCGCTCCAGGAACGGCAGCACCGAATGCGGGACGTCGTGCCCGGCCAGCCACTCCTGCACGGAATCCTCGACCTCGCCCACCAGGACCAGGTGGAACGCGCCGGTCCGCTTCGACGCCGCCAGGGCGTCCAGGAGGAAGCCGACGCCCTTCTTCACCTTGAGCTGGCCGATGAGCCCGATCGTCCGGCGGCCCGGCTCGACGTTCTCCGCCCGCCACGCCCGGCCCCGCTCCCGCTCCGACGGCAGGACGCGCCACTGCCCAGTGTCGATCCCGTTGGCGACGAACGCGACCGCCGCGTCCGGGGCCAGCGCGGACACCAGTGGCGCGTGCGACCGGGCGACGACGCACACCCGGGACGAGGCGCGCAGCGCGTCCGCCAGCACGCCCCGCCGCCGCATCGAGAAGGCGCCGACGTCGATGTCGTTGCCGCGCAGCAGCGTGACCAGCGGCGCGTCCAGCAGTGCCGACAGGACGGGCGCGGCGAGCATCGCATGCACCCCGCCGAACGCGATCACATGGGTGTAGCCGGTGAGGCTCTCGGCGGTGATGGTCGTCCACAGGCGGCGCAGGGCGTGCTCGGCGTCGTCGCCGAGCGGGGCGGTCAGCAGCCGCCCGCCGTGCTCGCGGCGCACCCCCCACGGACGCGACCGCCGGGTCAGGTGCGCGACGTCGACCTCGGCCCCGGCGGCGCGCAGCCCCCGCACGATCCGGTCGCACGACTGCGCCATGCCGCCCTGGCTCGGCGGATAGTGCTCGGTGATCCACAGGACCCGCGGCATCAGCTGTCCACGAAGCCGGTGTCGTCGTCAGGCCCCCAGCCGCCGCCGTAGGAGTGGTCGTCGCCCGGGTTGAACGCGCCGCGGTCGTACTCGTCGAACGAGGAGTACCAGGAGGAGTCGTGGTAGGTCCGCGCGCTCCGCTGGTAGTACTCGCGCCGGTAGCCGCGCGTCCACGCGGGGTCGTGCGGGTCCTGCGTCCCGTACCCGCGCGCCGCCGCGCATTCGGGGCACAGCCCGCCGGGCGCCGCGTGCGCGGCGCAGACGGGCCGCGCGCAGTGCGGGCAGGACGCCACCGCCGCCTGCCCGCAGCGTCCGAGCACGAAGAATCCGGTCGTCACGGTGCAGCGGGTCACTTGGTCCTCCTCGCGGGCGTGCCGGGCGGCGTCCACCGGAACGGCTCCGTCGACACGTCCAGGATCCGGGCGAGCATGGCCTTGCCCTCCTGCACGCCGTACAGCTTCCCGTTCACCCGGATCGCCATGTGCTTCCCCTGCTTGACCTGGACCCTGACCCCGCGCGGCGGCGGCGACGCGGGCTGCCGGACGACCGCGCCCTTGGCCAGCCGCCGGGTGACCCGCACCAGCTGCGTGGTCTTCGTCTTCGTCTTCACCTTGACCTTGCCCCGCGGGTTGCGCTTCTTGCGCTTGCGGAAGCGGACCCGGTCGGTGACGTCCAGTTCGAGGACGCTGCCGTCCCGCAGCTCCGCCCGGATCCGCAGCCACGGGTCGAACGCGTACCACTGCTTCATCCAGATGAGCGGCCGCTGGACCGGGAGATCGCTGGGCGGCCCCGCCTTCCCGGGGACGTTCGGGCCGCGCATGTCCGCCGAGACGGAGAGCACCCCGTCCGGCGGCATGTCGGCGGCCAGTACCCGCAGCAGCGGCACGAGGACGGCCGGGACCCGCTGGTGCAGCCGCCACTTGCGCCGCCTGATCTCCGCCTGGTGCCGCGCGAGGCTCTGGATCACCGGCTCCCAGTCGTCCCGCCGCAGCGAGACCGAGATGCCCTTCTCCAGCGTCAGCGCCTTGTGCAGCGGATGGAACCGCTCGATGGCGGCCTTCTGCTTGCGCCAGAACATGACTCAACCACCTGTCGGAGCCGGTGTGATCGTGCGGTAGACGTCGGCCAGCCGGGCACGCGACCGCGCCCAGGTCAGGCCCTCCTCGATGTGCGCCCGGCCGTTGCGCCCCATCGCGGTGGCCTCCGCCGGGTACTCCAGCAGGATCCGGACGGTCCTCGCCAGCTCGGCGGGACGGTCGGCCGGGACGAGCCGCCCGTGCTCCCCGTCCGCCATCAGCTCGCGGACGGCCGGCAGATCCGACGCGACGACCGGCACGCCGGCCGCCATCGACTCGATCACCTTCAGCGGCGCGCAGCCCTGGTCGAGGTTGCGGGCGCAGCCGGTCAGCGGCGCCACCGAGACCTCGGCGTGCGCGAGCCAGGCGGCCACCTCGTGGTGCGGCAGCGTGAACCGCCAGTCGATCCGCTCGGCGACGCCGATCCGCTCGGCCAGCCGCCGCAGCGGCTTCGCCCGCCGTTCCGGGACGGACGCGCAGACCACCAGCCGCAGGTCGCCGAGGTCGGCGAGCCGGGCGAACGCGCGCATCAGCACGTCCAGGCCCTGCCACGGCTGCAAGGCGCCGACATAGATGACATACCGCTTGGGCGCGTCCGCGGGCCGCCCGGTTTCGCCGGGCACCTCGGCGCCGTTCGGGACGAGGTGGATCCTGTCCCCGGGCACGCCCCGGTCCCGGACGGCCTCGCCGATCACCCGCGACGGCACCACGATCGCGTCGCTGCGCTCCAGGCAGAACCGCTCCAGCTCGCGGATCTTGCCGAGCGTGCTCGGCGCCGCCCACGGCCAGGTGTGGCTCATCTCGATGGACGGCAGCCCGTTGACCTCGTACACGACCTTGTGGCGCCGCCCGTCCGCGACCGCCGGCAGCGCGCTCCACGGGTCCCGGACGTGGCAGACCTCCAGCGTCTCCCAGTGCTCCGCCAGGTGGTCGGCGACCCACCCGGAGAACGCCTCGGCCCGGTCGATGAGGTTGGGGATCCGCGCGTCGAAGCGCGCGATCTCCCGCGTCCCCTCCCGCTGGTACCGGGGCAGGTCGCCGCCGCCGATCACGGCGAGCAGCCCGCCCCCGAACCGGGCGAACAGCTCGTCGGCCATCTGCGCGATGTGCACGCCCGACCCCTTGCTGGACGGGAACCGGTCGAACGCGACATAGGCCGCCCTGTGCTTCATGCGACCGTGGCTCATCCGACGCCGGCCCCCTCCGGGACGGCGCGGCGGGCGCGATGCCAGGCGATCTGGTCCGCGAGCCCTTCCGCGAGATCCGTCGTGGCCGTCCAGCCCAGCAGGTCGCGGGCGCGCCCCGTGCCGGCCCAGGTCCGGGACGCGTCCCCGGCCACGGGCGCCTCACGCCGGATCTCCGCCGGGACGCCCAGCGCCTCGGTGAGCATCGCGATCGCGTCCTGGACGGCGACATGGTCGCGATGCCCGACGTTGACGACGATGCCCGGCGGCAGCTCCGCGGCCGCCGCCGCCAGCGTGGCCGCGACGACGTCCCGCACATGCGTGAAGCTCCGCGAGCTTCGCCCGTCCCCGAACACCGGCAGCGGACGCCCGTCCAGCGCCGCCTCGATGAACCGGTGGAACGCCATGTCGGGCCGCTGCCGCGGCCCGTACACGGAGAAGTACCTGAGCAGGACCGTCCGCAGCCCGCACCCCGCAGCCTGGCCCGCGAGCCGCTCCACCTCGGCCTTGCTGACCGCGTACGGGCTGGCCGGGTTCAGCGGATCGTCCTCCCGGTTCGGCCGCCGCCCCGCCGACCCGTACACCGACGAACTGGACGCCACCACGACCTTCGGCCGCCGCCCGGCGGGCCGCCCCAGGCAGGCCGCGAGCAGCCGCCGCGTGGCCCGCACGTTGTCCCGCTCGGCGATCGCCCGCCCGGCGCCCCACGAGTCGCGCACCCCTGGACGTCCCGCCAGATGCAGGACGACGTCGGCCGCCGCGACGGCGTCCAGGTCGTCCACGGCGAGATCGACCTCGGCGACGGACACGCCCGGCCCGGCCGAGACCTCCGCCCACGTCCGCCACGCGACGTCCGGGGCGAGCGACCGCCCCGGCGCGTCGACCGCCAGCACCTCATGCCCCGCACCCGAGAGCGCGTCGGCGACATGGCTCCCGATGAACCCCGCCGCACCAGTAATGACCACCCGCACGCAGGCACTTTATCCGTCTCGCCCCGAACCGGGACAGGTCCGGCGTCCCTGTCCGCCCGGGACGTCAGGCCAAGGCGTGCAGGAGCAGCCGGTGCAGGTCGGCGAGTTCGGCGGGGGAGAGCCCGCCGAGTGTCTCGGACAGGACGCCGTCGAAGATCTCCGCGCCGGCCCGCCGGGCCTCCTCTCCGCGGCCGGTGAGGCGGTGCCGGATGGCCCGGCCCGGGCCGGGCACGCGCTCGATGAGGCCGCGCTCGACCATGCGCGCCGCGAGCGAGCCCATCGACTGGTCGGTCTGGAAGGTGAGTTCGGCGAGAGCGTGCAGCGACGCGTCCGGGTGCCGCCCGAGGTGACGCAGCACGTCCCACTGCACGAGCGAGACGCCGAGCTCGGCCAGGCGCTCGTTGGCGGTGCGGTGGTGCCGCCATTGGAGCCGCTTGACGGCCAGCCCGACGTCCTGGAGCGACGGGTCGGCGACGTCGGTGTCCTCGGGCGGGGAAGTCATGCGGCCAAGTTATCAGGTTCCTTGTCTAAGGTTGCTTATATCAATCTCCTGATCTAAGGTTCCTGATATGCAACCTCCCGTCGCTCCGAAACGCCCGGCGGATGCCGCCCCGCCCTCCACCGGCGCCGCGCGCAGCCGCTCGCCCGCACCGACGATCGCGTTCGCCTGCGCCGCGATGCTGGTCTCCTACCTGCCGTTCTCCGCCGCGAACGGGGCCCTCGGCACCATCGCCGCGGCCACCGGCGCCGCCACCTGGCAGCTGCAATGGGTCTCGGACGCCTTCGCGGTCGCGCTGGGAGCGACGGTGCTGTCCGGCGGCGTCCTGTCCGACCTGTTCGGCCGCCGGCGGATCACGCTCGGCGGCCTGCTGCTGACCGCGCTCGGCGCCGCCACCGGGTTCGCCGCCGGCCTGCTGCCGGACGCCCCGGCGGTCCACCTGCTGTGGGCGGGGCAGGCGATCGCCGGCATCGGCGGCGGGGCGGTCATGTCCGCCACGCTGGGGATGATCGCCGCCGCCGCACCCGGCCCGGCCGCCCGCAACCGGGCGATCTCCTGGTGGGCGGCCTCGGTCGTCGCCGGACTGGGCGGCGGGCCGTTCCTGGCCGCCGCCGTGACGGGCCGCGCCGGCTGGCACTGGCTGTTCGCGCCGGTGGCCGCCGCCGCGCTCATGGTCGCCGCCTTCGGCGCCCGCCGGGCCGCCGAGTCCTCGGCACCGGCCGGACGCCGGCTGGACGCCGCCGGCCAGACGACCGGGGCGGCCGGCATCGCGGCGCTGACCGTCGGCGTCATCAGCGGCGGTGCCACCGGCTGGGCCGCACCGCTCACCCTCGGCGCGCTCGCGCTGGCCGCCGCCGCGTTCGCCGCCTTCGTCCTCGTCGAGCGCCGCTCGGCCTCGCCGCTCCTGCGGCTGGAGCTGTTCGCCTCCGGCGGGTTCACCACCGCCGGGCTGGCGGCTATGGCCGTCCTGCTGGCGATCGGCGGCTGCCTCTTCATGCTCAGCCTGTTCTTCACCCACCAGCACGTCGATGATCTCGGCATCGCGGTGCGGCTCGGCTGCCTGTTCGCCGGCAACGCCGTCGCCAGCCTCGCCGCGGGCCCCCTCGCCACCCGGATCGGCGCACGGGCCACGCTCGTCGGCGGCCTCGCCCTCGCCGCGGCCGGCGCCGCCACCCTGCTGACCGTCACCGGCTCGACCGGCCTCGGCGGGTTCGGCTGGCGGCTGGCGATCACCGGTGCGGGCGCCGGCCTGGTGATGGCGACCGCCACCGCGGTGGCCGTGCAGTCGGCGCCGGGGCCGCTGGCGGGCATGGCCGGCGCGGCGAACAACGCGATGCGCCAGCTCGGCGCCGCGCTCGGCCCCGCCGTCCTCGGCGCGATCCTCGCCGCCCGCCTGCGGGGCGGCGGCGACTACACCGCCGCGCTGCACACCTGCGCCGCCGTCCTGACCGCCGTCTTCATCCTCACCGGCATCGCGGCGGCCGCCCTGTTCACCCGCAAGACCTCATGAAAAGGACCAGCGCCATGACCACCCATACCCTCCGCACCGCCCAGTCCGGGCCGGTCGAGATCAGCGTCACCGAGCACGGCTCCGGACGCCCGTTCCTGCTGCTGCACGGCGGCGCCGGCCCCCGGTCGGTCACCGGCTTCGCCGACCTGCTCGCCGAGTCCCGCGACGCGCGGGTGCTCGTCCCGGCCCACCCCGGGTTCGGCGGCACGCCCCGGCCCGAACCGCTGCGCACCATCCGGCAGCTCGCCGCCGTCTACGCGGAGCTGCTCGACGAACTCGACCTGCGGGACGTGACCGTCGTCGGCAACTCCATCGGCGGATGGATCGCCGCCGAGCTCGCCCTGCTCGGATCACCGCGTGTCAGCGGCACCGTCCTCGTCGACGCGGTCGGCATCGACGTCCCGGGCCATCCCGTCGCCGACTTCTTCAACCTGACCTTCCCGCAGGTCACCGCGCTCAGCTACCACGACCCGGAACGCTTCGCGGTCGACCCCGCGGCACTGCCGCCCGCCGCCCGGGCGGAGATGGCCGCGAACCGTGCCGCCCTGGCCGTCTACGCGGGCCGGCCGTCCATGATCGATCCCGGCCTGCGCGCCCGGCTGGCGGACATCACCGTCCCCGCCCTCGTCCTGTGGGGAGAGGCCGACCGCATCGCCGACCCCGACTACGGCCGCGCCTACGCCGCCGCGATCCCGTCCGCCCGCTTCCACCTCCTCACCGCCACGGGCCACCTGCCGCAGATCGAGACCCCCGATCCGCTCATCGACGAGATCTGGGCCTTCGCCACCCGCTGATCAGCCGCCCGCCATGGCGCCCACCACCATGAAGGGCTCGTCGCCCGCGGTGACCGGGGCGGGGAGCGGGGTGCCGGGCGGGTCGTGGGACAGGTCCTCCTCGCAGGCGAAGAAGCGGACGAACGCGCGGCGCCGCCCGGTGGCGCGGTCGCGGATCGTCCCGCGCAGCACCGGGTGGCGGGCCTCCAGCGCGTCCAGCACGGCGGCGAGCGTGACCGGCTCGGGGACGTCCAGCGCCACCTCGCCGCGGACGCCGGCGAGCACCCGCAGATGCGCGGGCAGCACGACGCGGATCATGGCAGCGTCTGCACCTCCACCGACAGGACGGACGGCAGGTCGCGGACGATCGGCGCCCACGAGTCCCCGGCGTCGGCCGACGCGTACACCTGGCCGCCGGTCGTGCCGAAGTAGACGCCGCACGAGTCGAGCGAGTCGACGGCCATCGCGTCCCGCAGGACGTTGACGTAGCAGTTGCTCTGCGGCAGCCCGTCGGTGAGCGGCTCCCACTCGTGCCCGCCGCCGCGGCTGCGGTAGACGCGCAGCCGGCCCTCCGGCGGGTAGTGCTCGGAGTCGCTCTTGATCGGGACGACGTAGACGGTGTCCGGCTCGTGCGCGTGGACCGCGATCGGGAACCCGAAGTCGCTCGGCAGGTCGCCGCTGATCTCGTGCCACGTCAGGCCCGCGTCGTCGCTGCGCATGACGTCCCAGTGCTTCTGCATGAACAGCACCTCGGGACGCGCCGGATGCATCGTGATCCGGTGCACGCAGTGGCCGACCTCGGCTTCGGGATCGGGGATGCCCTCCGAGCGCAGGCCGCGGTTGATCGCCTGCCACGACTTGCCGGCGTCGTCGGTGCGGAACACGCCCGCCGCGGAGATCGCCACGTACATCCGCGCGGCGTCGGCGGGGTCCCGCACGATCGTGTGCAGGCACATCCCGCCGGCGCCCGGCTGCCAGGACGGCCCCGAGCCGTGCTCGCGCAGGCCCGGCAGCTCCGCCCAGGACGCGCCGCCGTCGGACGAGCGGAACAGTGCGGCGTCCTCGACCCCGGCGTGGACGGTGTCGGGGTCCGTCGGCGACGCCTCCAGATGCCAGACCCGCTTGAACTCCCAGGGCTTCGGCGTGCCGTCGTACCACTGGTGGGTGCCGGGCACGCCCTCGTACGCGAACTCGTTGCCCACCGGCCGCCACGTGGCGCCGCCGTCGTCGGACCGCTGGATCATCTGCCCGAACCAGCCCGTGGACTGCGACGCGTACAGCCGCGCCGGGTCGGCGGGCGACCCGGCGAGGTGGTAGATCTCCCACCCGCCGAAATGCGGCCCGCTGACCTCCCAGTCCTTGCGCGCGCCGTCCGAGGTGAGGACGAACGCGCCCTTGCGCGTACCGACGAGGACCCGTACTCCGGTCATGGCTTCTCCCTTCGCTGGCGGCCGGCATGGCTTCGCCACCGATACTGACTGCGCGCGACGGGAGAATTCATCGGTCGCGCGACACCGGTATGACCGGTGGCGGTCAGCGGGGGCGGGCCACCCGGCCCTCGTCCCAGACGGGTTCGGCGGACTCGTAGACCGAGCCGTCGGCGCCGAAGATCAGATGCCGGTCGAAGGCGCGGGCGAACCAGCGGTCGTGGGTCACCGACAGGACGGTTCCCTCGTAGGACTCCAGACCTTCCTGGAGGGCTTCGGCGCTGGCCAGGTCGAGGTTGTCGGTGGGCTCGTCCAGGAGGAGCAGCGTGGCGCCGCCCAGTTCCAGGAGGAGGATCTGCAGGCGGGCCTGCTGGCCGCCCGAGAGGGTCTCGAAGGGCTGCTCCGCGCAGACGTTCAGTTCGTAGCGCGCCAGGGCGTTCATCGCGTCGCCCCGGAGGCGGGCGTGCTCGGTCATGACGATCTCGCACGGGGTGCGCGCGGCCAGGTCCGGGCGGGCGTGGGTCTGCGCGAACAGGCCGGGGACGACGCGGGCGCCCAGGCGGGCGACACCCGTGTGGGCGACGGGCTCCACCCGGGTCGCGCCGCGGGGGAGCGCCTCGGCGATCGCGGTCAGGAGCCGCAGGAAATGGGATTTGCCGGAGCCGTTCGAGCCGAGGACCGCGACGCGCTCGCCGTACCAGACCTCGGTGCCGAAGGGCTTCATGAGCCCGGTCAGTTCGAGGTTCTCGCAGATCACCGCCCGTTTCCCGGTACGGCCGCCGCGCAGGCGCATCTTGAGGCTCTGGTCGCGGGGCGGAACCTCGGGCGGGCCCGCCTCCTCGAACTTGCGCAGCCGGGTCTGAGCGGCCTGGTAGCGGGACGCGAGCGAGTCGTTGAAGGCCGCCTTGTTCTTGAGCGTGTTGACGAGCTCCTTGAGTTTCGCGTGCTCCTCGTCCCAGCGGCGGCGCAGTTCCTCAAGGCGTTCGTTGCGGTCGCGGCGGGCGGCGGCGTAGGTGGAGAAACGGCCGCCGTGGATCCACGCGCGGGCCGCCTCGACGGTGACGATCCGGTCGGCGGAACGGTCGAGGAGCTCCCGGTCGTGGGAGACGAGGAGGACGGTCTTGGACGTCTCGCGGAGCTTCTCTTCGAGCCATCGCTTGCCCGGGACGTCCAGATAGTTGTCGGGCTCGTCCAGCAGGAGGACCTCGTCGGGGCCGCGGAGCAGCGCTTCCAGCGCGAGGCGCTTCTGCTCGCCGCCGGACAGCGTGCGGACCTCGCGCCAGCGGCACGAGTCGTACGGGACGCCCAGGGCCGCGACGCAGCAGGCGTCCCAGAGCACCTCGATCTCGTAGCCGCCCGCGTCGCCCCAGCCCCCGAGGGCCGTGGCGTAGCGGAGCTGGGTCGGCTCGTCGTCGCGCTCCATCATCGCCAGCTCGGCCGCGTCCACGGCGGCCGCCGCGTCCCGGACCCGGGGCGGGGCCAGCGACAGGAGCAGGTCGTGGACGGTCGACTCGTCCCGCATGCTGCCGATGAACTGGCGCATCACGCCGATGCCGCCGCTGTGCGCGACGGTCCCCGACTGGGGTGCCAGGTCGCCGGCGATCAGGCGGAGCAGGGTCGTCTTCCCGGCGCCGTTCGGGCCCACGAGCGCGGCCGTGACGCCTTCGCCGACGCGGAACGACACGTCGTCGAGGAGCATCCGGCCGTCGGGCAGCACATGGCCGATGTGGCCCACCTCGACGTGTCCCATGGGTCCCGAGTCTCGGGAACGCCCGCCGGACGCGTCAAACCAATTACCCGTCCAGAAGTGCCCGGACCGGGCCCGATGGTCAGTACCCTTGGTTGCCGTGAGTCGAGAAGGTGTGACGCCGCAGAGCGAGGATTTCTCCGCCTGGTACAACGAGCTGGTCGTGCAGTCCCAGCTCGTCGACCGTGGCCCGGTCCGCGGCACGATGGTCATCCGACCGTACGGGTTCCGCATGTGGGAGCTGCTCCAGGCCGACCTGGACGGGCGCATCAAGGACGCGGGGCACGACAACGCCTGCTTCCCGATGCTCATCCCGGAGTCCTACCTCAAGCGCGAGGCGGAGCACGTCGAGGGCTTCTCCCCGGAGCTCGCGGTCGTGACGCACGCGGGCGGCAAGGAGCTGGAGGAGCCGCTGATCGTGCGGCCGACCTCCGAGACGGTCATCGGCGAGTACATGGCCAAGTGGATCGACTCGCACCGCGACCTGCCGCTGCTGCTGAACCAGTGGGCGAACGTCGTCCGCTGGGAGATGCGGCCCCGGATGTTCCTGCGCACCACCGAGTTCCTCTGGCAGGAGGGCCACACCGCGCACGCCGACGAGGACGACGCGATGCGCGAGACGATGTGGGCGCTGGACGCCTACGCGGGCGTGGCGCGGGAGCTGGCGGCGATCCCGGTCGTGCCGGGAGAGAAGACGCCCGGTGAGCGGTTCGCCGGCGCCGACCGCACGTACACGATCGAGGGCATGATGCGCGACGGCCGGGCGCTGCAGGCCGGCACGTCCCACTACCTCGGCACCAACTTCGCCAAGGCGTTCGAGATCCAGTACCAGGACGAGGCGGGCAAGCTGACGCTCGCGCACACCACGTCCTGGGGGATGAGCACCCGCATGATCGGCGGCGTGATCATGACGCACGGGGACGACAAGGGGCTCGTCCTGCCGCCGCGGATCGCGCCCTACCAGGTCGTGATCGTCCCGATCGGGCGCAAGGAGCAGGGCGAGCAGGCCGCCGCCGAGGCGCGCCGGCTGGGCGCGGCGATCAAGGTGATGGGCGTCCGCGTGCACGTCGACGACAACCGGCCGCAGCTGTCGCCCGGCTTCAAGTTCAACGAGTGGGAGATGCGCGGCGTCCCGATCCGCGTCGAGCTGGGCAAGCGCGACATCGAGGGCGGCGTCGCCACCGTCGTCCGCCGCCTGGAGACCGAGGAAGGGCAGGGCAAGGAGCAGATCGAGCTCGGCAGGCTGCCCGAGCTGATGCCGGGGATGCTCGCCGACTTCCAGACGTTCCTGCTGGCCAGGGCCGAGAAGTTCCGCGATGACCACACCGCCGCGGTGGACGACTGGGACGCGTTCGCCGCGCAGGTCGCGACCGGCTGGGCCCGCGCGTTCCACTGCGGCGGGACCGCCTGCGAGGACGACATCAAGGCCGAGACCGCCGCGACCCCCCGGGTCATCCCGATCGACGCGCCCGAGGAGACCGGCGCCTGCGTGAAGTGCGGGCGCCCGTCCGCCTACGGCAAGCGCGTCATCTTCGGCCGCGCCTACTGAAAAGCGCGCCTACTGAGCCGGGGATCGGCCGCGCGTTACGAGCCTTCGGGCCTGGACGCGCGGCCGTTCGCGTTCAGCCTCGTCAGGTACGGCTGGACGAACCACACCCATCCGGACAGCAGCGCGACGACCACGACCGTCGCGACCGTGGCGGCCGCCTTGTCCGACAGCGCCTGGACGATCAGTGTGGTGGACGCGGTGATCGACACCCCGAGCGCGACCGCGCCGACGATGCCGAACCGGTTGGCGCGCCGGATCAGCAGCGCCTTCTGCCCGAGCCGGAACAGGATCCGGTGCTGGAACACGGGGGCGATGAAGCAGATCGACGCGAGCGCCGCACCGAACAGCGCGATGTAGAACAGCGTCCTGCCGGTGTCGTCGACCTTCGTGTCGAAATGGGCGGAGAACGGGACGGTGAGCAGGAACGCGAACAGCACCTGCACGCCGGTCGTCGCGACCCGGAACCCCTGGAGAAGCTCCATCAGCTGCCGGTCGAGACGTTCGTGGTCGGTCTCGTTGCGGGGCTTGTCCACGGGATCGACGGTCATAAATGCCATCTACCCGGCATAACGACCATCAGTCCCTAGCCGAGCGTGGGCGGCTCCACACGCAGCGCGAGCATCGACACGTCATCGCGCAGGTCACCGTCGCAGTAGTCGAGCAGCGCCCGCTCCACGGAGGCGAGCATCTCCTCCGGGGGCTTGCCGGCGTACCCGGCGAGGGCCTCCAGCAGGCGCTCCTGCCCGAACTCCTGCCGCATCATGTCGCACGCCTCCAGGACGCCGTCCGAATGCAGGATCAGGGTGTCGCCGACGGTGAGGTCGATCGTGTCCAGCCCCGCCTCGAAGTCCTCGAACAGGCCGAGCGGGACACCGCCGCGCGACGCCGACCTGATCACGCCGTTGGCGCGCACCACGAGCGCCGGCGGATGCCCCGCGGTGCCGAGCGACACGATGATCCGCTCGGTCTCCAGCGTCAGGCCCGCCATCACCGCGGTGACGAAGCGGTCCTCGTCCAGCAGGGCCTCGTTCACGATGCCGAGGACGTCCGCCGGACGGGCCTTCCACCGCGACGCGAGCCGGACGCAGTGCCGGGCCGTCGCCGTCACGGCCGCCGCGTCCTCCCCCTTGCCGCACACGTCGCCGAGGACCAGCCCCCAGCCGTTCTCGGTGCGGAACACGTCGTAGAAGTCGCCGCCCACGTCCGACCCGTGCGTGGCCGTCAGGTAACGCGCGGCCACGCTCACCCCGGGGATGGCCGGCAGGTTCTTCGGTAGCAGCCCGGCCTGCAGCGTGTCCGCCACCTCGGCGCGGCGCCGGTAGAGCCGCGCCGCCCGGATCACCAGGGCCAGGTAGCGGCCGAGGCGCTGCACGACGCCGAGGTCCATCAGGTCGAACGGGCCGTACTCGCCGCTCGCCGCCAGCGTGATCGTGCCGATCGCCCGGTCGCCGTCCTCGATCGGGACGCTCAGCACCGACGTCGCGCCGATCTTCCCGCAGACGGGCTGCCCGTCCGGGCACATGCCCAGCACGTCGAGATTCTCGACGTGCGGCCGGAGCGCGCTCTGCCGGGTGACGAACGTGGTGTACGGCAGCGTGTCGTCGGTGGGGTCGACCTCCTCCAGCATCCGCGCCGCCTCGACGGACCGCTCGTCCTCCGGCCCCATCACGACCTGGCGGCGCAGCTCGGGCGCCGCGCGCGCCGCGTGGATGCCGCCCTGCGGGGACGCGCCCGCGGCCCCGCCCGGGCCGGTCAGGTCGATGAACGCCCAGTCCGCCAGCTCGGCGGCCAGCAGCCGGGCGCACCGCCGGACGGCCACCGTCTCGTTGAAGACCGGCTCGTCCAGCAGCAGCTCGCTGGCGGTGGCGAGGACGTCCATCCGGTGGACGATCGTCGCCACGGCCTCGTCGTCGCCCGGCCCGCCGTCGCCGGTCCGCGCCCTGGTGGCCCCCGCACTCTGCGCCGCGGGCGCCCGGTCGTCGACGGGGGTGGTCGTCGGGCCCGCGGCCACCACGACCATCGGGTCGGGCTCGCCGCGGATCCACACCCGGGCCAGCGTCACCACCGCGTCGACCGGATGGTCGCGGCCGAGGAACCGGACGTTCACCCGGCGGCGCTTGCCGGTCCGGACGACGGCGGCGAGCTGCGACCGCAGCGCCGCCCGGGTCGCCATGTCGCAGAACGCGGTGAACTGCTTGCCCGACACATAGCCCGACGACGTGCCGAGCAGCTGCGCCGCCTGCTGGTTGACGCGGCGGACGCTCGTCGTCCGGTCGAGCAGGAACAGCGGCACCGGGGCGTCCTGGAAGACCGTGCGCAGCACCCGCCGCTCGTTCTCGGCGGCGGCCGACCCGCCCGGCTCGCCGGTCTGCTCGCCGCCCATCGTGCGCAGCACGCTCAGCGCCAGCTCCAGCTCCACCAGGGCCGCGTCCAGCGTGGCGCGCAGGTCGGGCTCGGGCACGCCGGCGGCCTGGCGCAGCTCCCCGATGCGCCCTTCGAGGTCCGAGATCTCCCTCAGCAAGGATTCGGGTTCGAGCTGGTCAGGCTGATCGCGCATCTGGTCTCCCTCTCTCCGCGTCACACGGTGGAACCAGCGCGGCTCCGCCCGGTACCGGGCAGGACCACGGATCTACGGGCCGCCACTCGCAGCCTATTCGCCTCTTCCAGGGCTAAGGCAGCCCATGCTGACCGACGATACGCTGGGCGAGCGCGGTGAGCTTCACGTGACGCGTCTGCGAGATGCGGCGCATCTCGGCGAACGCCTCGTCGGCGTCGCAGCCGAGCGCGTGCATGAGAATGCCTTTGGCCTGGTCGACGACGGCACGGGCCTCGACGGCCTCCTGCAGCTGGACGGCGGTTCGGTGCGCGTCGTCGTACTGCTGGGAGTTGGAGACGGCCGCGGTGCCCTGCGCGATCAGCAGGGACGCGAGCGCGTGCCGGCCCCGCCCGAGCGCCTTCGGAGTCACCCCGTACAGCGTGAGGGTGACGAGGACCGGCGGGTTCAGGTGCGGGGTCGCGGTGAAGCAGCGCACCCCGCGGCGCAGCATGTCCGACACGGTCTCGGGCCAGCGGGTCTCGCCGAGGATGTCGTCGGAGACCAGGGGCCGGCGGTCCTGCACCACGTCGAAGATCGGCCCCCTGCCGCGGGACAGCTGCCGGTCGGTGACCTCGGCGAGGTCGGGATGGCTGGCCGCCGCCGCGAGCGGCTCGGGCCGGTCCTGCCCGGCCTCCGGGCCGCCGGCCTGCGCGGGGATGTCCAGGGCGTCGCTCGCCGTGCCGGGCGGCGGGCCCGCGGCGTGGGGAACGGACCAGCGCACGCTCGCCGCGCCGGCGCAGCCGGGCACGGCCCGCGCCGCCAGCTCGGTCACCCGGTGCAGGGTGCCCACATCGGAGGACTCTCCGACCAGCCCCAGCCGGGCGATCTCCAAGGCGAGCTGGTCCGTCAGGACCGTTTCGGTGGGCGTCACCTCTCCGAGATTATCCTGGCCCGCGGGCTGCCGCGGCGCCGGCACCTGGCCCTGACGATGCATGAGGGTGTCCTAGTTGTTGGGCGGGGACTTGCTGATCTCCGGGAGGGGACCGACCTCTCCGTTGGCCACGGCCAGGTCGCCGATCGTGACGATGCCGACGGGCCGCTTGTCGCCGTCCACGACCGGCAGCCGCCGGACAGCCTGCTCGCACATCAGCCTCGCCGCGGTGTCGGTGTCGTCCTCGGGGCGGACGGTGGTCAGCTCGGCCGTGCACACGTCGCCGAGGGGCGTCAGCGCCGTGTCACGGCTCTCCGCCACGGCGCGCACCACGATGTCGCGGTCGGTCACCACCCCGCACAGCCGTCCGGCGAAGGTGACCAGCACGTCGCCGATCCCCTCGTCCCGCATGACGCGGGCGGCCTCGTACAGCGTCGCCTCCAGCGGCAGTGCCTGCGGCGCCCCCGTCATCACGTCGCTGACCCTTGGTGGCATCGCGCGCACATCCTCCCGAATCGCCGGCGGCTCGCGTGGCCTGTGAGCGCGCTTTACCCAGGGTCGGCGCGCCTATTCGGACGGTCTCCGAATCGGCCGCCGACCTGCGGGGCTCAGAACGCGAAGACGGTGCCCGTCCGCGCCCGCATGACGCAGTCGTTGCCGTACTCGGCTCGGAAACGCGCAGGTTTTCCATGCCGGCGCCCTTCCGCGCGGGCGACGACGGGGCTGTGGACGTCGGTGCACATCCGCCCGTCCGGCGCGTGCTCGAACCTCCCGCCGGACCCGCTCAACTCCAGGCAGGCACGCGCCGCCTGGGGATGCTCACCCCCGTCCGGCCCGCAACGCAGCGTGACCGCCCTGGTGCTGGACGCGCTGCCACCCGCATGGGTGACGGAAAGCCGCAGCGACGTCTCCGAGTCGTTCGGCACGGCAGCCATCAGCGCGACCACCGCACCCAGGACGGCACCGGTGACAAGGTTCGGCATGACCGACTCCCAATCTCGGAGGGATGTCGCTCACAGTATCTGGACGATGACAGATCGTGCAGACAAACAAGTGATCCCGCAGTCACGGGGCAACTGCGGGATCACGCTGTTCGGCAGGGCGCCCGTCAAGATACGAACGGCGTCCAGCCACTGGCCTCAACCGGTGACGACCCAGACCGTCGCGATCGCGTCCGAAGGCAGGTTTCGAGCTTGCGAGAAACCTGATCGCGCAGCGAGCCGCTAGGCGAGCCGGAGCGATGCAGCGATCGCATCGCGTTTATCGACGATGGAGGGCCGCCAGGCCCGAAGGAGGAGAGAAAGGCAAAGAAAACTACGCCGCCAGGATGTGGCTTGCGCGGCGGTGGTCGGCCAGGGAGTCGCGGAGCTGCTTGCGGCCGCGGTGGAGTCGGGACATCACCGTGCCGATGGGGGTGCCCATCATCTCGGCGATCTCCTTGTAGGGGTATCCCTCGACGTCGGCGAGGTAGACGGCGTCCCGGAAGTCCTTCGGGAGGGCGCGCAGGGCGGCGACGACCTCGGAGTCGGGGATGCGGTCGAGGGCCTCGGACTCGGCGGAGCGGAAGCCGGACGAGTGCGCCTCGGCCTGCGCGATCTGCCACTCCTCCAGCTCCTCGGAGCCGGCGCGCTGGGGCTCGCGCTGCTTCTTGCGGTAGGTGTTGATGAAGTTGTTGGTGAGGATCCGGTGCAGCCACGCCTTGAGGTTCGTGCCTTCCTGGAACTGGTGGAAGTTCACGTAGGCCTTGGCCAGGGTCTCCTGGACGAGGTCCTCGGCGTCGGCGGAGTTGCGGGTCATCCGGATGGCGCTGGCGTACAGCGGGTCTGCGAGCGGGAGCACGTCGCGCTCGTAGCGCTGCGTGTTCTCGACAGGCGTGGTGACAGCGGTCATCGTCGCTCCCCGTAGGTAGTCGTCCGGTCAAGGACCGGTTGCATGGCGCGTGTTCGGGGGCACGCGCGGACCGGGCGGATGAACCGCCCCCCGTTCAAGTGGTACGTGCCACCGTTCCCGGCGGGTTCGGAGGGGCCTCCGGCCTCGCTTGGAGGGTGGGCCGAGGGTCGTGCGCGCTTGCGCGTTGCCAGAGCGACCCCGGTTTCCGGGACGTCGCGGGCCTTGCGCTGTCGGGCGCTCCCCACCCGCCGGTGGGTCTTCCTGTCATGTAAGACGCATGGAACGGGCCAAATGGTTGCCATGGTACGCGTGTCGTCCGTCACACCCGGTGGTGTGTTGGACAAAGCGGTACTGATCAGACGGTATATGACGCGGTCCCTGGGCGGCCCGCACGCGGTGGCCGCCCAGGGACCCGGAGGGTCAGCCGAGGAGGTGGTCCAGGGCTCTGGTCATCAGCTTTCGGCCCTGGTCGGTCTGCTCCAGGCCGAAGCCGAGGAGGACCGTGTCCCTGGTCGCCACCGAGGAGACGGAGTCGATCAGGGCCTGCGAGCGGACGAACTCGGTGCCGTTGCCCGGGCTGCCGGCAGGGGCGCCCTGGACCGTCCAGGGGCCGAGGCCGGTTTCAAAGCCTTCGGCGTCGAGCTGGCCGCCGGACGTGGTCAGCTTGGTGTCGTCGACGAACAGCCCGGTTCCGCCGGTGGCGGGGTCGCTGACGTAGGAGATGGACACCTCGACCTTCTTGCCCGCGTAGGCGGACAGGTCGAACGCGGCGGGAACCCAGCCGCTGGAGTTGCCCGTGAAGGCGTTCCACTGACCGGACGTCCCGGTGCTGCCGCAGGGGTTGCCTCCCGTGAGGTAGTGCGTGAGGAACGGATGCATGGCGAGGAGGTAGCCCTGCTCGCACTGTTCCGGGACGGTCGTGCTCGTCCGGCCGTTCTTGTCGGGCAGCGTGGTCCAGTCCTCGGCACCGGTGGTGTGCGCCTCGACGATGACGTTGTCGAAGCCGGTTTCGGTGCTGTAGGAGAGCTGGGCCTGGAGGGTGGGTGCCTGCGCGGCGGTGACGGCGGACAGGTCGACCGTCCTCGTCAGCCGCCGGTAGGCGCCGTCCTGGTGCGGGCCTGCGACGTACCACTGGCCTTCGACGGGTTCGGTGGGCGCGGCCGCACCTGTGTAGTCGCCGGCCTTCCAGCTGGTGAACTGCGGGAAGCCGGCCTTGGGCAGGACGGTCGAGGTGACCTGGAACCCGCCCGCCTCGTTGACGGGGTTCGTCGCGGTGCCCGTGAGCTTGGACGTGACCCCGTCGAACGGCGGCTTCGTCCCTTCGAACCCGGTGGGGGCCCCGACCTGCTGCCTGTCGTAGGCGCCCAGGTAGTACTGGAAGAAGTCGTCCGACAGCAGCTCGCAGTCGTCGCGGAAGTTGCCGGAGACCACGCAGGGCTTCTCGGGGTGGCCCTTCAGGCCGTAGTAGATGCCGCCGCCGTTGAGCCGGCTGATCGGCCCGTAGTAGCCGGACGTCTCGCCGGTGTGCAGCAGTTTTCCGCCCTCGTTCAGGTACGAGCGGACGGACAGCACCAGTTCCTTCTCACGGTCGGCCACCTGCGAGTCGGGGAAGTCGCCGAGGAAGGTCTTCACCGGGTCGTCGGCCGCGTCCTGCGTCAGGCGGTTGTCGCCCAGGTACCAGACGACGGCCTTGAAGTGCTTCAGGACGCCGAGGTCGTGCGGGACGCCGTCCTTGTCGATGTCCCAGACGAGCGGCCGGTGCTTGGCGGACTTGACGAGATCGGCGTACTGCGCGGCGTACCGGGGCTTGGTCGTGCCGGCCGGATAGGCCGGGTTGACGCCGGTGTAGTCCTCGTCCGCGATGACCAGGACGTCGGCCCTCTGCTGATCGCGCACCGTGTAGGTGAAGTGCTTGCTTTCGACCCGCTTGTGGCCGTCCCTGCCGGCGAACCACACCTCGACCCTGTCGCCGGGCCGCTGCCGTCCGACCTTGCCGCGGTACTCGGCGTAGTAGGTGTCGTTCTCGTCGCCGAACCGCTCGCCGCCGCGCCACTCGCGCGGGTGCGCGCCGCGCGTCCGGCCGCCGTTGATCCGGTAGCGCATCTCCTTGGCCTTCAGCGACCTGCGGATCACGGCCGCGACCTCCTGGGACGAGCCGTAGGAGGTGCTGAACGCGTCCGTCTCGAAGTCGGGCGTGGTGCGTCCCACGGACGAGACGGGGTGGTCCGGCGTGTGCGCGGACTCGCCGATCGACAGCGCGAACGGCAGGTTCTTCTGAAACTCCCGCTGGATCAGCGCCTCGTCGTCCGGGAACTCGAAGTCGCTGCCGCAGTCGCCCGGCTCCCACGCGTCGTCCGGGTCCTCGTTCGCGGCCGTCGTGCAGGTCGCCATCTCCGGCGTGATCGTCAGGGTGCCGTACTCGTTGTCGGCCTGGCCGTCGGTCTCGCCGTTGGTGGTGTAGAGCTGGGCGCCCAGCTCGGGCGTGTACCCGGGGACGGCCGGACGGTCGATGTCGCCGACCAGCGCGTCGTGGACGACGTCGTCCGGGCTGCGGGTGAGCGCCTGCCAGCCGACGCCGTGCAGCAGCAGCTGCGCCGCGGAGTGGTAGTTGACCATGAAGGTCGGGCGCGTCCTCTTGTAGAGGTCGAGCTGCGCCTTCGTCTCGGGCTCGGACGCCGGCGCCGGGCCGCGGTAGGTCTGGCTCGTGATCTGGTCGGACGAGCCCTCGTTGTCGTAGCCCCACTTGTAGGGGAAGTTGCGGTTGAGGTCGACGCCGTCCGCGCCGGTGATCTGGCCGTCGCCGTTGTTGTCGCGGGTGTTCTTGCGCCAGAGGCGGAAGCCGTCCTGGAAGGTCAGGTCGTAGCCGTCCACGTTGACGACCGGGACGAACCACAGCTCGGTGGTGTCGATGATCTTGGTGAGGCCGGCGTCGGTGCCGTAGCCGTCGACGTAGTAGTGCAGCAGCCGGCGGACCATCTCCGGGGTGATCCACTCGCGGGCGTGCTGCGCCGCCTGGTAGACGACGACGGGCCGCTTGTGGTGGTGGCCGAGCCGCCGCACGTCCTTGCTCACCCGGACCGCGGTGATCGGCTGTCCCTGCCCCGACTTACCTATGTCCACGGCGGTCGCGATGGACGGGTGGTCGGCCGCGACCTTGAGCAACTCCTCGTGGATGTTCCCCGGGCCGCTGTAGGGACGGAAGACCTTGGGTGCGGCGGCCAGGGACCGCTGCCGGGCGTCCTTGCCGTCCACCTTCTTGACCGTGAGGCCGAGGCCCTGTCGGTTGAGCGCGGCGGCCTCGGTCGCGCTCAGCACGGCCTCGACGTGGACGCGGTCCTTCGCGGCGGTCTTGGAGAAGTGGACGTTCTCGCGGTCCAGAGCGGAGCCGTTGAGCAGCCGCACCTGGTCGGGGGAGAGGTCGGCCCCGTAGACGTCGACGGCCGCGCCGGAGGACGGCGGCTTCGGGGCGGCCTGCGCGGGGGCGGCCGCGAGCGTCCCGACCACGAGGGCGGCCGCGGCGAGGACGGAGGTGAGTCTTCGATTCGTGAGTCTTCGATGCCGGAACGGTATGCGCGACATTGCGCCTCCTGGCAGGGATCACAACGGGGGATCGCGTGATCGTCTGCCGGGGGGCAAGAGGTGTCAATGGGGCATTAGTTCCGTATGCCCGCATTCGGTCACGGGGTGGTGAGATGCCCCGTCAGGACCGTCCGGACCAGGTGCGCCGCGAACTCGTCCGCCGCGGCCGGCAGCCCGGCGCCGGCCGCCACCGCCTCCGGGCCCGCCAGCCGGGTCAGGAAGGCGTGCTGCTGACACCCTCCGAGCAGGGCCGCCGCGATGAACGGCAGCGGCGCGCCGTCCGCCAGCCGGCCGTTGCCGCGCTCGGCCTCCAGATACCCGATCAGCGCGGAGTGGCCCATCACCGGACCGGACATCGGCCCGCCGGGCGGGCCCGCCGGAGGACCACCGGGCGCCCCGGGCGGCAGGGCACCGGCGTCGTGGCCACCTCCGGTCCGCGCGCGCGCCTTGGCGGCGGCCTCCTTCTGTGCTTTCGCAGGGCCGTTTCCCCGCAGCCAGGCGATCAGTTCCGGATCGGCGAGCACGGGCCCTGTCATCGGCAGCAGCTCGCCGTAGAAGGCGACCATCTCCGTCGCCAGCCGGACGAGGTTCTCCTCCACCGTGTTCTGCCCGGCGGAGCCGAGGAGCGTCATCATGGCGGTGCGCGCCGTCCCGGTCACCTCGGCCAGCGCCGCCGCGAACAGCGCGGTCTTGTTCGCGAAGTGGTTGTAGAGGCTGCCCTCGGAGACGCCCGCGCCGCGCGCGATCTCCTTGGTCGTCGCGGCGACGATCCCGCGCGCCTGGATCACCGTGACCGCCGCGGACAGGATCCGCTCCCGCATGGGTTCCGTGCCTGCTGCCAACCCCGCGTCACCTCGCCTTCCGGGGCGACGTTAGCACGTTCGGCGGCCATTGAGTGAGCGCTCACCCGGGCAATTATCGCAGAGCGCCAGCGAATGTCTCTCACAGGAGGTAACTTCGCCCTCACCGCGCGTTGCCGGGCACTTCGAGCGAGTCCGCTCGGGGAGGGGGACCCCATGGTCATCGCGGACCTGCTGGGGGTGGCCAGGATCACCGCCATCACGCTGAACGAACGTGGCCGCA
Organism: Actinomadura darangshiensis; assembly: GCF_004349235.1. GTDB lineage: Bacteria > Actinomycetota > Actinomycetes > Streptosporangiales > Streptosporangiaceae > Spirillospora > Spirillospora darangshiensis. The sequence goes on from NZ_SMKY01000109.1 coordinate 25,442, forward strand.
TCGGCCACTGGGACGACACCGCCGCCGACCTGTTCGGGGCCGGGCGGCCCCAGGCGGTCGGACGTCCGCCCGCCGCACTGCTCCGCTTGCCGAGGGAGCACCGCGGCGCCTTCGAGCCGGGCGTCTTCGGGCACGTCTGGTGCGGCGCCTGCACGCTGCCGCGCGTCGACGACGGCGAGCCGGCCGAGATCGGCTGGTGGATCTACCCGATCGGCGGGGAACCCGGCGACCACGGCATCCGGATCCTCGCGCTCGCCGCCGACCTGCGCCGGCTCCGCCGCAACGGGATCGGCATCACCATCGGCGACCTGCTGCTCGCCCCGCCCGACGGCACCGGCCCGTCCGGCGGGGCCGTCCGCCGGCCGGCCGCCGCGCGGCTGCTGCGCGTCGAACCCGCGCTCACCGCCCCGTCCGGCGACGAGCCCTTCGCCGGGCCGTTCGCCGACCGCCTCGCCGCGCTGCTGCCCGGGCTGGACCCGGCCGCCGCCGAGAAGATCACCTCGCGGGTGCTCGCGCTCGGCTGCCCGGCCGTCTCGCTCGGCCTGACCATCCGGCTGCCCATCGTCCCGCACACCGAACCCGCCCCGTCCCCCCGCGTGCGGACGGCCGTCCCCCCCCCCCGGGCCGCCGCCCCCGCCCGGCCGCCCCC